>CAIKGX010000193.1 GCA_903827075.1 uncultured beta proteobacterium
AGATCATCCACACGGTGGTGGTGAAGGTAAAACTGGCGAAGGCCGCGTACCTGTATCTCCATGGGGCACACCAACCAAAGGTTATCGTACACGTCGTAACAAGCGTACAACATCGATGATCGTTCAACGTCGTCAGAAGCGTTAAGCGATTAAGGAAAAATAGATATGACACGTTCAGCTAAAAAAGGCCCATTTTGCGAAGCCAGCTTAGTAAATAAAGTTGAAGTCGCACAAGCCAACAAAGACAAAAAGCCGATTAAAACTTGGTCACGCCGTTCAACAATTCTGCCAGACTTTATTGGTCTGACAATTGCTGTGCATAACGGTCGTCAACACGTTCCGGTATATGTATCAGAAAACATGGTGGGTCATAAGTTAGGCGAATTTGCCTTGACCCGTACTTTCAAAGGTCACGCTGCTGACAAGAAAGTAACGAAGAAGTAAGGGGATGATGATGGAAATTAAAGCAATGCACCGCGGTGCCCGCATTTCTGCGCAAAAGACACGCTTGGTCGCAGACCAGATTCGTGGTTTGCCAATTGCGCGCGCCATGAACATTTTGAATTTCAGCCCCAAGAAAGCTGCCTTCATTGTGAAAAAAGTAGTTGAGTCAGCAATGGCCAATGCAGAACACAATAATGGCGCTGACATTGACGAGCTCAAGGTATCAGCAATTATTGTTGATAAAGGAACTTCCTTAAAGCGCTTCACAGCGCGCGCTAAGGGCCGTGGCAATCAAATTGAAAAACAAACATGTCACATTAGCGTGACCTTGAGTAACTAAGGAAAGATATGGGCCAAAAGATAAACCCCACCGGATTCCGACTCTCGGTAACGAAGAACTGGACATCACGTTGGTATGCAAATAATACTGATTTTGCAAAGATGCTTAAAGAGGACGTAGATGTCCGCATCTATTTGAAGAAGAAATTAAAGAATGCATCTGTTAGCAAAGTAATCATCGAGCGTCCTGCTAAGAACGCACGTATTACGATTTATAGCTCACGTCCAGGTGTAGTCATTGGTAAAAAGGGCGAAGACATTGAAGTTCTCCGTCGCGAATTACAAAAGCGGATGGGTGTTCCAGTCCACGTAAATATCGAAGAAATTCGTAAGCCTGAAGTTGATGCTCAATTAATTGCTGACTCCATTACTCAGCAGCTCGAAAAGCGCATCATGTTCCGCCGTGCAATGAAGCGTGCAATGCAAAATGCAATGCGCCTTGGCGCACAAGGTATCAAGATCATGTCATCTGGTCGTTTGAATGGTGCAGAAATTGCCCGTCGCGAATGGTACCGTGAAGGTCGCGTTCCACTTCACACATTGAAGGCGGATATTGATTACGCAACATCTGAAGCAGAAACAACCTACGGCATCATCGGTGTAAAAGTTTGGGTTTACAAAGGCGATACATTAGGTCGTGGTGCTGATGCTCCAGCAGTAGTAGCAGAGCCAGTAGCAGATGATAAAAAGCCACGCCGCGCACCAGCTAAAACAACAGCTCGTAAACCAGCAGGTGATGTAAAGCCATTAGTGGCTTCTAAGCCAGCAGTGAAGCGTGTACCCAAAGCCGTAGAAGCTGTAAGTGCTGATACGCAGAAGTCAGGAGAGTAAGCATGCTACAACCAAAGCGTCGCAAGTATCGCAAGGAACAAAAAGGTCGTAATACTGGCGTGGCAACACGTGGTAGTTCAGTAGCCTTTGGTGACTTTGGATTGAAGGCCATTGGTCGTGGTCGCTTGACTGCTCGTCAGATCGAGTCAGCACGCCGCGCAATGACCCGTCACATCAAACGTGGCGGTCGTATCTGGATCCGTATTTTCCCAGATAAGCCAATTTCACAAAAGCCAGCCGAAGTACGTATGGGTAACGGTAAAGGTAA
>CAIKGX010000194.1 GCA_903827075.1 uncultured beta proteobacterium
CCCAATACTGCCGCTAGCATCAAAAAACAAAAGGCAATCACACGGCTCATCGACAAGCATCTTTCTCTGTTAATGGGGGTAAGGTAGTTATTGGGGTAGTAATCAGATATTCATTCACAAAAAGATATTGCCCAATCTGACCCATCAGTATCGCCTTAATTTCTTCTTCGGAATGGCGCGCCCGCATTTCCATACGCTGACCAAGGATTTTGCATGACTCACATAACTCAGGCTGAATACCGATTGGAGTTTGTACGGCAACGATGGGATAACTAGTAGTGAGGACTGCAACATTACCCGCATCTTGCGCACGGTAGCCGTGCAACCTTGCGTTGGGCAGCAGCAAACGATATTCCTCATCCTTAGCGCGGTAGTCACAAGGAATCCACACCTCTTGTCCAGATACACTTTGAATAGAGTTATTACTATAACGCCCCAAAGAACCCTCTAAGGGAGACAGGCTGCCAGTGAGCGCGCAGTAGCAAAGAAAGCAAGCGGCTAAAGCAAGAGACTTGCATTGATCTTTTTTAAATAGCCCTATTAATACAAGAGCGATAGCACCAGCCATCAAAACCCAGTGCCAGTGTGAATAAGTCCATATTCCGGGCTCACCCAAAAAATGGGACATCTGCAAATTAGCGCCAATCCAAGTCAAAGCTGCCAACACAATCAATTGCAATAACAAGGCAATGCGAAAGCCCCATAAAGGTAGGCGATCCCAATACAAAGCAATCAAGGCAGCAAAAGCAGGCATCACCGGCAAGAGATAGCGCCCTGAGCGCTGGCTAGGCAAACTAAAGACGACAAAGAAGGCGGCTATCAATAAAAATAATAGCCCCTCCTCCAGGGTCAGAAAGCGGCGCTGCTTCCAACACTGCAGCAAAGTCGAAATTAAAACGAAAAGAAATAAACCAGCATTTGCTAGGGTCGTCAAAATGAGCATCCAAATACTGTCACTACCACGGATAAAATCCAAAAGGTAGTTGGAGCTGCGAGCCTCAAATTTGCCGGCATTCTCACCCAGCACAAACTCATTCCAGACGGCTTGTGGGAATGGATCTAAAACAAACCAGAGTGCAAAAATACCTAAAGCTAACAGCCCAATGAAGACCACTTTGTAGAGGTCTTTAATAAGCACTTGGGAAAGGCGCCATTCTCGCCAGCGCCAATAGTACAAACCTAAAGCCAATGAGGCCGGCACGATATAGGCAAAAGATTTTGCCAACAAGGCCAAACCAATGCAAATACCTGCCATGAGCGGGAAGATAAATTTGGATTCAAAAGCAGACCTACCCCAATACAACAAGGCCATAAATGGCAAGCTCAACCAAAATACTTCGGGCGGGTCAGTTAAGAATGGCCGTCCATAACGATAGGTGGCAAAAAAGGAGAGCCATACTATTGCTGCTAGTAGTCCAGTCTGTGTTTTGCCACTAAAACGGCGCACTGCTAGAAATAGGAAAAATGCAGTAAGTCCGGTATAGAGAGTGCTGGGCCAACGCAATGCAGCCAGAGTCCAATCACTTCCCCATTGAGTGCTGAGGATGCCCTGCCAAAAAACCAAAGGCGGCTTAGTATTTTTGATGCCTTCCATCTCTGATTGCAGGGGTAGCCAACTCCCTACATCCGCAGTCATCCTGACAATATGCATATAGGGATATTCATCGCCATTTTTAGGGGCGAATCGACTGTCCAACCCATACAAATAGGTAAATACACCTAGAAGCAGGATCAAAATTGCACTACGGAAAGTAAAGGAACCTCGCATGGCGCTATTTTATAGGGCTATACAAGTAGAGGTAGAAATATCCCTGCTTTTCACATCCATGATTGCTTATGAGCTTATCTCAAATGCATCTAAGTAAAACCACCAGCTTTCCTCACATCTGATTAAGATAGAGGCAGTCTGTAGTATCTGTGAAACAGCATTTTAGTAATTGAAAGATTGGAGACCATTCCTATGCGCGTGAAGTATATAAAACCTATATTAATGACTTGCGCCCTCTTGGGTTTAAGTCAGTGGTGTGGAGCAAGTTTTGCACAAAGTGCAGATCAACTCTATAAGCGCGGTTTAGCTGCAACCTGCGCTAACTGCCATGGAACCGATGGGAAAGGCGTAGTTGATGGCGGTATGCCATTAATTAATGGCCTCTCCAGCCAAGAGATGCTGACACAGTTAAAAGCATTTAAGTCAGGCGCGCGCGAGGGCACTATCATGCCGCAGTTAGCCAAAGGCTACTCCGATGAACAACTCACCACTATTGCCAATCAACTTGGCAAGAAACAATAAGGAGGCCACCGTGGATCGTCGACATTTTATTGGTCAAAGCGCTGCTGCGCTGGGATTGCTGGCTGGCTTCTCTGGACACGCTCGTGCCAATTTGCAAAAAGCAGAAATCCTCGTCATTGGCGGAGGATATGGTGGCGCTACTGCCGCCAAGTATTTACGCCTTTTTTCTAACAACACTGCACGGGTGACGTTAATTGAACCCAATGCTGCATTTGTGTCATGCCCATTATCGAATCTGGTGATTGGTGGTTCGCGCACTCTTTCTGAACTGACCTCTCCCTATGACACCTTGAGTAAGCGTCACGGCATCAAAGTCATTCAAGATAGTGTAGTGAGCATGGATGCCGATAAGAAAACTGTCAAACTGTCTTCAGGAAAAACTTTGCGCTATGACAAGGCGGTCGTTTCTCCTGGCGTAAATCTCATAATGGATAGTATTGAAGGTCTTGCTCAGGCAAATAAAGATGGCGTCACCCTCCAAGCCTGGAAAGCAGGAGCAGAAACAGTTGCTCTGCATAAACAGCTAGCAGCCATGCGTGAAGGCGGCACTTTTGCTATTAGCATTCCTGTAGCGCCTTATCGCTGCCCCCCAGGTCCTTATGAGCGCGCTTGCCAAGTAGCCAACTACTTAAAGCGCCATAACCCCAAATCTAAAGTGCTGATTTTGGATGCGAATCAGGACGTCACCTCTAAAGGGGCTTTGTTTAAAAAAGTTTGGGCTGAGCAATATCCTGGAATCATTGAATATCTACCAAAACACAATGTCGTTGCAGTCGATGCCAAGACCAAGACCATCAAACTGGAAGTGCAAGACGACTTCAAGGCTGATGTTCTCAATCTCTTGCCTGCCATGAGTGCTGGTGAAATCGCAGTTAAGACAGGTTTGGCTAACTCCAATGGTAAGTGGGTCAATGTCAATTTCTTAAACTTTGAGTCTACTGCCCGCAAAGATATTCATGTCCTGGGTGACTCGATTCAGATTGCGCCAGCAATGCCCAAGTCTGGTCACATGGCCAATCAACATGCCAAAGTAGCTGCAGCTGCTATCGTGGCCGAACTCAGTGGATGGGAAGTTAATCCTGCGCCAGTGTTAACGAATACTTGCTATAGCTTTGTGAACGATAGAGAAGTAGTTCACGTCGCCAGTGTTCATCAATACAACGCCGCCGAGAAAACCTTTAAGACTGTTCCTGGCTCAGGAGGCCTTTCCCCTGCCCCTTCTACCCTTGAAGGGGTCTATGCCTGGGGTTGGGCTCACAATATCTGGGCTGATAGCCTGGGTTGACTTATATCAATGTTTGCTAAAAAAGAGGCCTTTGCGCCTCTTTTTTGGTTTATTTGTACCGATTGAGAAATATACTGTTTTTAATTAAATAAAAATCGGAGACCTCATGAATTTGCCGCCTAGCTCACCAAAGAACGCATCGAAATTAGAAGATGCAATAGAAAGATGGACAGTACCCATCGGCAATCTATTTGTCTCCCTCTTTCATCGCATTGCTCTTTTTGGAATTGGCGCGGCAACCGTGTGGTCAGCTGCAGTGGCATTTTTAGGAATGGTCAGCAAAGGATCCGCCTCTATTGAGGATTTGCTTTTACTCTTCATTTATTTAGAGATCGGCGCAATGGTCGGAATTTACTTCAAGACTAACCACATGCCGGTGCGCTTCTTGATCTATGTCGCTATTACTGCGGTAACGCGTTTAATCATTGACTTAGTCAATACCAAACACGAAGCAGACATGGCCATCCTCTTTATGGGAATCACTATTTTAATTCTGGCCTTAGCTAATGCCATTGTGCGCTATGCCTCTTTTAAATATCCCAGCAAATCTGGAGAGAGTGAATAAGCTAAGGTGCCACAACCACATCTACGTCCGCCGGCCTAATCTGATAGGGGTGCACACCCCGATTTAGGCAGTTGCGTACATAGTCAATGCTAGTACGCAAAGCATAGTAATCGCCTGACATCACCTTTGGTACCTCAAGATTTAGAGCCTCATATTCGAGTAAATCTAATTTTTTGAGGTAATCATTGCGCACCGAATCATCATAGTTTGCGATGAGTTCGTATTCATAAGTCTTTAGGACTCCATACAGGCGATCAATCTTTCTGCGCATGCGCTTCATCCGATAACCAGGCAAGGTCAGCAGCAACGGATAGGCTATGGCACAAAATGGTAAGAATACAAATACCAGTCGGTTAATCAGCTCGGCCAACCAAAATGGAATGTACGCCATTAATAATGGTGAACCATTTTTTTCATAATGAAGCGCTACTGGACTCTCAGGAATACCAGTAGCACCAAAGAAAGGAAACTCTCCCCGATCGGCAAAAAAACTGGCTTTGCCATTGATTTCTCGTGCAGCCTCTAAAAATAAAAATTGCAGTGCAGGATGCATCCGATCATCAATCAATAAATTCGTTGTCGTTGCCAGGAGTTGAATATCATGATCTGGAAAATTACGGACCAAACTAAAGCCCCCAGTAGGCACCTTTAGGATATGCAAATAAGGCAGCATGCGCGCATAAGCCTCCGCCCGTCTAAAAGTAGTCAGATTCAATGAAGGATCGGCTAATAGGGTCTGTACATTTTTCGACTGAAAACCATCCACCAAAAAGGCGCCATCAATTTGGCCCTTTTTTAAAGCATCAACCGATTCATGGGCAGACATATAGAGAAAATGATTGCTCGCTTTAAACCCGGATACCTCCATCAGGCGTAATGCTTGGGTATGGGTGCCACTGCCTTCTATGCCAACTGATATCCTCTTATCAAAAAAATACTTTAGGCGGCCATTAACGTCCTCATAGTCGCTCGCCCTAATTACGGGACCACGATAAAAAAACCAAATCGGCTCATAGTCCACGGAACCCAATGAAGCAACCCCCGCAATGCCGTGGGGATTAAAAACGCCGGCTTGCACAAATGCTGCCTGTAATGGATCTTTACGATCCGATAAACGCTGTATATTTTCCTGGGCGCCTTGGGTGTGAACCAACTCCAAGGTAATTCCTTTTTTCTCAAAGAACGCAGCGTATTTTTTTCCCAGGATTTCATAAGACCCGCCTGTAGATCCGGTGGCCATCAGGACATGTCTGGGTGGAGGTGGATCGGCATACCACCAGATACCTGCTAAACCCAAAAATAAAAGGGCTAACAGTGGCCAAGCCTCCCTGATGAACTGACAAAAGTCATTCCAGCCGTCTCGTACGCCGTCAAGGAGTCCTAAGGCCGTTTCTTGAATATCTTGTTTAATACTTCCCATGGAAGACCAATCAGCAAATATGTCCAAAGCTAATGATAATAGGCTTATTCCGACTCTCATAAAGCAACCTTAAACCAGATGATCACCCTCAGAAAATCACAAGAACGTGGCTATGCCGACCATGGCTGGCTCAAATCCTTTCATTCTTTTTCTTTTGCCGGCTACCATGACCCCCGATTTATGGGTTGGGGGAATCTCAGAGTCATCAATGATGATCAGGTGGCGCCTGGAATGGGCTTTGGAAAGCATGGCCATCGCAATATGGAGATTGTTACTTATGTCCTGTCTGGTGAACTTGCGCATGAAGATAGCATGGGAAATGTCAAAGGTATTCCCCCAGGCGATGTTCAGCGCATGAGCGCAGGAACAGGAGTCATGCATAGCGAATTTAATCATGCTAAAGATCAAACTACGCACCTATTGCAAATCTGGATCGAACCTAATGTTTTAGAAATTTCTCCAGGATATGAACAAAAAACTATTCCCTTAAATGATAAGCAAGGGAAATTGCGCCTGGTTGCATCTCCTGATGGTGCGGACGACTCTGTCCAAATCCACGCTGATGCCAAAATGTATGCTGGCCTTTTTAATGGTCCTCAAACTGCTCAGCTAGCACTCAACCCACAGCGCAAAGCGTATGCGCACCTCATCAGCGGCTCCCTTAGCATCAATGGTCATTCACTGTCTGGTGGGGATGCCCTTCTGATTGAAAATGAATCTGAGCTAGTGATTGAGGAAGGTAAAAACGCAGAGGTACTCATTTTTGATCTTAGCCATTAGACAAAAAGAAGTATCTATTAACTTAACCATATAGGCTGGACTAAATATGCGCTATGTTGCTGTTATTGGCACCGGAACGATGGCTGCAGGTATTGCAGCGGGTTTCATTGCTCAAAGCATCCCTGTGGTGCTGCTCGGCAGGAGCAAAGAAAAGGCTAACATCTGTTTAGATACAGCCATCGCCTTAGCGGAAAAAATTGGTCTTAATGGTAGCTATGCACAAAAAGATCATGCTGCAATTAAGGCAAATCAAAATTACGATATTCTTGAAAATTGGTCCAACTGGACCCAATGTCAATGGGTCATTGAAACCATTACCGAGAATCTGGAACTAAAGAAACAGATTTTTAAATATCTCAATCTAAGCGTTCCCGCACACATCCCTATCGGTAGTAATAGCTCTGGATTTTCAATCACTAAAATGACTGATGGCCTACACACTGCCAACCGAATGATGGGTGCGCACTACTTTATGCCTGCTGAAGTAGTTCCCTTGGTTGAAGTAGTGATGGGCGAAAAAACAGAACTGTCATTTGCTCAAGGGGTTTGTGAGTTCTATAAAGAAATGGGCAAAAAACCGGTTTTAGTGAAAAGAGATATTCCGGGATTTTTAGCCAACCGTATACAACATGCATTGATGCGCGAAGCGCTCTCTCTCATTGAAGCAGGAATAGCTACCCCTGAAGATATCGATGATGCGGTTCGATATAGTTTTGGATTTCGATATGCGGCTGTTGGCCCGATGACCCAAAAAGAGATTTCTGGCTGGGACGGAATGGCTAATGCTGCCAAAGAAATCTATCCCTCACTTTCCAATATCACCACCCTCACCCCAAAGCTACTCCAGCTGATGAATGAAGGCAAAACCGGCATGAAAGCAGGGGAAGGATTTAGAAAGTGGTCTCCTGCAGAAATTGAAACCGTTTCCGATTCCTATTCTAGGAGATTGAAAGCAGCTTTCGATGTGTTGAATATGAAATAACGATACCAGCAACTACACCATTGCGATATGGCACAACATTGATAAGTTAGAAGACACTCATGATTGAAATTTCTGAAAAACGTTTAGCGGGGCCCATTATTCGATTACACCCGAATGACAATATCGTGGTTGCACGGGTTGATATAGCTATTGGTACAGCGGTAGCAAGCGAAGGTTTTACGAGCCGCAGTCAAGTGCCCGCCGGCTATAAGATTGCTACAAAGAAAATTATCAAGGGTGAACCAATCCTCAAATACAACGTGACCGTGGGTTTTGCAAATACCGATATTGAAGCAGGCATGATGGTCCATAGCCACAATACGGAGTTTAGAGAGTTTGATCGTGACTATGCCTATGCCAGCGAATTTATGCCAACGCAATTGTTGCCAGAGTCGCAGCGTGCCACATTCCAGGGCTACGTCAGATCGAACGGTAAAGTAGGCACTCGTAATTTCATTGGCATTTTGTCAACTGTCAACTGCTCTGCAACCGTAGTCAATAAAATTGCCACCTGGTTTACACCCGAAAGATTAAAGGACTTCCCCAATATTGATGGCGTAGTGGCATTTAGTCATGACATTGGCTGTGGCATGGAAATGAGTGGTGAGCCTATGCAACTACTGCGCAGAACAATGGCAGGCTACGCCCAACACCCTAATCTCGCTGCAGCTCTCATCATCGGCCTCGGTTGCGAACGCAATCAGTTAAAAGGATTGATGGAGCAAGAGGCTCTCAATGAGAGCTCCACTCTTCATACTTTCATCATGCAAGAGACTGGCGGCACACGCAAAACGATTGAAGCAGGAATCGAAGCTGTCAAAGCATTACTGCCCGAAGCAAATAAAGCGAGACGTGAAACCGTTTCTGCAAGTCATCTATGTGTTGGCTTACAGTGTGGTGGTTCTGATGGATTTTCTTCTATTACTGCCAATCCAGCCCTAGGCGCTGCGATAGATATTTTGTCGCGCCATGGTGGAACCGGTATTTTGTCGGAGACTCCAGAAATTTACGGGGTTGAGCACACTCTCACCCGCCGTGCAGCCAGTAAAGAGATCGGTGAAAAACTGATTGAGCGCATTCGGTGGTGGAAAGATGAATATTCAGTGGGTCGCGATGTGCAAATCAATGGGCAAGTCAGTCCCGGCAATCAAATTGGTGGTCTTGCTAATATCTTTGAAAAATCACTTGGCTCCTCTATGAAGGGGGGAACTGGGCCCTTAATGGCGGTCTATCGCTATGCTGAACCAGTAACCGCTAAAGGCTTTGTATTTATGGATACACCTGGATTTGATCCAGTATCAGCAACTGGTCAGATTGCTGGTGGGGCAAATTTAGTTGCTTTTACTACTGGGCGTGGCTCCATGTTTGGCTCTAAACCAGCACCCTGTATCAAGCTTGCAACCAATACGCCTATGTACGAACGCCTCACAGAAGACATGGATATCAATTGTGGGGAAATATTAGAGGGGACGGTTTCTGTGCAAGAAATGGGGCAACGCATCTTTGAGCTATTCCTGCGCACCGCCTCAGGAGAGGTCTCTAAAAGTGAACTTTTAGGTCTAGGGGATTACGAGTTTGTACCTTGGCAAATTGGGGTAATGAGCTAATGAAATCCCCCCACTGCAGTAAACCCAATATGACACTCGAGGACTGTAGAATTAAGTCTATTAGCTCAATCAGGACTGAATAAGGACTTCACCAGGCTTATGAAATTTAGGGACTACTACGAAACGCTCGGTGTTGCCCGTGGCGCGACTGAAGCAGAAATTAAGGCGGCCTATCGCAAGTTAGCCCGCAAATATCATCCAGATGTCAATAAAGAGGCTGGCGCCGAAGATCAATTTAAAGAAATTGGTGAAGCTTACGCCGTACTTAAGGACACCGAAAAACGCGCTGCCTATGATCGCATGGGCGCTAACTGGAAAAATGGTCAAGATTTCACCCCTCCTCCAAATTGGAACGAAGGATTTGAATACGCAGATAGTGGCTTTGGTGGCGGGTATGAAGGTGATCAAAGTGAATTCTTTGAATCGCTTTTTGGTAGAGGCAGGCATCGCCAAGGTGGTCGCGGTGGCGATCCACGGCAAGGGATGAACCTCAAAGGGCAAGATCATCACGCTAAAATTTTGATCGATATTGCAGATGCCTATAACGGCGCTAAGCGCACGATTGCTCTGCACATGCCTACCCAAGATGCAAGTGGTCATGTCACTACTCAAGAGCGCAAGCTCGATGTCAGCATCCCTAAAGGAATTAAAGCGGGTCAGAATTTACGCCTCTCAGGTCAAGGTGGCCCAGGTATGGGCACGGGTGGTGCAGGTGACTTGTATTTAGAAATCGATTTCCATCCAAATCCGATTTATCGCGTGGACGGTAAAGATGTTTATCTTGATATACCACTAGCACCATGGGAGGCTGCACTCGGAACAACAGTCAATGTACCTATGCCATCAGGGTCTGCATTAGAGCTGAAGATTCCTGCAGGAACAGTTGCCGGTCGCAAGATGCGCCTGAAGGGTAAAGGCATTCCGAGCGCCGAACCTGGCGATCTGTATGTGCTGCCAACAATTGTTCTTCCAAAGGCAGAGACCGATGCCCAAAAAGAAGCCTATCAAATACTTGAAAAGGCTTTTGATTTCAACCCCAGAACTCACCTGAAGGGATGATTGCCATGTCGCAAACTCACATCACCTGGATTGAAGGCGCTGTTGTCGAAAATGAAGTTCATATGACGATTATGGAGCTCTCACAAGCCTCTCGAACACCTGAAGATCTCATCATGTCCTGGGTCTCGGAAGGAGTGTTAAGTCCCGTAGGCTCATCTCCTCAAGACTGGCGTTTTAGTGGTGACTCCCTTAAGAGAGCAAAAACTGCCGCACACCTATCCCATGATTTAGAGCTCAACATCCCTGGTGTGGCTTTAGCTCTTGATCTACTTGATGAAATTGCCCGCCTGCGGAATCAACTCCATCGTGAAAACCGAGATTAATTCCCTTTGAATTCCGGTTTACTTAAACACAACTCCAAGACTTCAAGCGATATAAGCCTGTTCTCTGCAACTGCCTTAGGCGTTGGCGGGATGATGGGGGCCGGACTCTATTCTTTGCTTGGCTTAGCGAGCTCCCATGCTGGCACTCATATTCCTTTGGCATTTTTGATCGGTGCAATTG
Organism: uncultured beta proteobacterium; assembly: GCA_903827075.1. Taxonomy (GTDB): domain Bacteria; phylum Pseudomonadota; class Gammaproteobacteria; order Burkholderiales; family Burkholderiaceae; genus Polynucleobacter. Next base: position 10,493 of record CAIKGX010000194.1, read on the forward strand.
CCGCATCCTTTTCTGTGTACTCCTACGCCAAATTAGGCGCCACTTTTCCCAGTAGCGGTGGGGCTGCCACTTTTACGGTCATGAGTTTTGGTCCTGGCATTATTTCAGGGGGCTTAAATTTATTTCAATACATTGCCTATTTAATTGCTGCCGCACTCTATGCGGCGGGCTTTGTGGAATACACCAATACCCTGTTTGGCGGAGACCTCTCTCCTTTATCTCTGAAATGCATTACTGCTGCAATTATTGTCATTTGCACCTTCATTAATTTATTAGGGCCCAGCCTAGTAGGCAAAGCAGAAACCTTGGCTATTGGCCTGGTAGTGATTAGCCTATTGGTATTCTCTGCCATGGGCTTTGAACACGCGGATTATAAAAAATTCACGATGGGCGGCGGATCTATTGAGGGCGTTCTGGTTGCCGCTGGTATTTTATACATTAACTTTCAGGGATTTGGAGTCGTGACCAACTCCTCCTCGGCAATGAAGAGTCCACAAAAAGAGTTGCCCTTAGCAATGTTCTCCGCGCTCATCTTAGTCACCGTTGCCTATCTCGCCGTGAGTATCGCTGTCGTCTTATTGATGCCGCTTGATTCCATTCAACTCCATAACGGTCATGTATTAGCCGATGCCGCTCAAATCGTTGCTGGCAAACTGGGTTTTATGGTGATCAGTATCTCCGCCCTACTCGCATGCGCCGCTGCAGTAAATGCCACTATCTTTGCAGCCTCAAATATTGCAGCAGACGTTTCCAGAAAAAAAGAAGTATCTAATGCACTAGGAGAAAGCGTTCTCAAAAATCAAATACGCGCGCTCACCGTCTCTTCAGCTGGCGTGATTGCATTGGCTTTAATTTTTCCACTAAGTGAAGTGGGTCAAATGGCTAGCTTAGCTTTTCTCTTGGTATATGCAGCCATTACCTATGGGCACATTCGGATTCACCAGCAAACTGGTGCTAATCCCAAAATATTGTGGTGCGCCATTGTCATTAATCTGAGCTTATTCACCGCACTTTTCATGAGCACCATTCAGACTTCACCATCAAGTGCGATTGCCTTGCTTATTGCCTTGCTTGCCTCATTTGGTATTGAGGCGTTTTCACGACTCAAAACTAAATACACAAAAAATCAGTAGTTCGATTTAATGCTTAATTAAGCTTCTGAACGACTCAGCAACAATTCCCAGCGCTGCAACTTTTGGTCTAGATCAGAAGTAAGTTCACTCAAGCGGGCTTGCATGCTAGCGGCGAGCTCAGGCTCATTCTTATACAGATCGGGATTGCTCATCGCAATACCAATATCCGCCTGTTCTGTTTCTAAAGCTTCAATCTGAATAGGTAAAGACTCTAGCTCTAAGCGTTCTTTACCATTGAGTTTTTGCACGCTACTTTTAGCGACAGCTGGCTTGGCCTCAGATTTGGAATCTATTTTTTCTGCTGGTTTAGCAATCTGCTCTATTTTGTTATTGGCAGCACGAATTTTATCGGAGCGTGCCTTCTGAATTTTCCAGTCTTCGTAGCCACCCTCGTACTCGCGCCAAAAACCATCTCCTTCGTTGGCAATAATGCTCGTGACAACGTTATCCAAGAAATAACGATCATGACTCACCAAAAAGACAGTGCCTTTGTAGTCTTGTAGTAGTTGCTCAAGTAAATCTAAGGTATCAATATCCAAGTCATTGGTTGGCTCATCCAAGACCAACACATTGGCAGGTCTTGCAAACAAGCGAGCCAGCAATAAACGGTTACGCTCACCACCAGATAAAGTACTTACTGGCGAATTGGTTCTCTCAGGCGCGAATAAGAAATCACTTAAATAACTCTTCACATGCTTTTTATTGCCATTGATTTCAATCCACTCGCTACCTGGGCTGATGTAATCCTCAAGCGAAGCATTCAGGTCTAAGCCTTCACGCATTTGGTCAAAATAGGCAACCTCAATACGGGTACCCATCGTTGCCGTACCCGAGTCCGGCGCAATCGTTCCCAGAATCAGTTTAAGCAGAGTTGTCTTACCAGCACCGTTAGGGCCAAGTAAGCCCACTTTATCGCCGCGCAAGATCGTTGCTGTGAAATCTTGCACAATCGGACGATCGTAAGACTTGGAAACATTTTGCAAGTCAGCCACAATCTTGCCACTTCGGTCCCCGGCTGACACTGCCAACTTAACTTGCCCAACCGCATCACGTCTTTGTGATCGGCTAATGCGGAGATTTTCTAGGCGGGCAATACGAGCAACGCTTCGAGTGCGCCTAGCCTCTACCCCTTTACGAATCCACACTTCTTCTTGTGCCAGCAATTTATCTGCACGAGCATTTGCCAGTGATTCAGAATTCATCTCCTGGTCTTTTAATACCTCATATGCTGAGAAGTTACCGGGATAGGTACGCAAAATACCGCGATCAAGTTCAACAATCTGAGTGCAGACGTTGTCCAAGAAAGCGCGATCATGAGTTACTAGGATCACAGAGCCTTTGTATTCCTTAAGCAATTCCTCTAACCAAGAAATCGAATCCAAATCCAAGTGATTGGTTGGCTCATCTAATAACAATACATCTGGCACTTCAACTAAGGCGCGCGCAAGTGCCACACGCTTTTTAGTACCGCCAGACAAGGTATTGATTTTGAGATCAGCCTCTAGATGCAATCGATCCAGCGTTTCATGAACCCGTTGCTCCCAGTTCCAGCCACTTAAGGCTTCTAATTGAGACTGGACCTCATCCAGGCGGTGATGGGATGCATCATCCCAATCTGCCACGCTCAGGGCCTCATACTCTTCACGCAAGGCCTTGGCCTGAGCTACGCCCTTGGATACCGCATCAAAGACAGTTTCTTCGGCATCAAATATGGGCTCTTGAGGAACATAGGCAATGCGCAGACCTTGCTGATACTGCAGCAGTCCGTCATCCAATTTTTCCATACCAGCCAAAATCTTTAATAAAGAAGATTTGCCAGTCCCATTGCGGCCGATTAAACCCACACGTTCCCCAGATTCCAGGGTGAAGGCGGTGTTTGCGAGGAGGTCTACGTGGCCAAAAGCCAGTTTTGCATCAGTAAGTACGATTAAAGCCATGGCGACATTATCGTCACTTCGTCAAAAGATGTGCTATTTCCAATGAATATGGGATTGGGATGTGGGGCTGCCTTATGCATTTGAGGCATAAGAAGGGATAAATGGCCCGCAAATACGCTGGAGTGCAAAAGAAATAAGGCCCCCG
>CAIKGX010000195.1 GCA_903827075.1 uncultured beta proteobacterium
ACCACCTTGGATTACGGTTGTCACATCGTCAAAGTAACCTGTACCAACCTCTTGCTGATGGGATACAAATGTGTAACCACGATCACGAGCAGCAAATTCTGGCTCTTGTACTTTTTCAATGTAAGCAGTCATACCACGCTGCATGTAATCTTGTGCCAAGTCAAACATGTTGTACCACATGGAGTGAATACCGGCGAGGGTAATAAATTGATACTTGTAACCCATTGCACCTAATTCGCGTTGGAACTTCGCAATCGTTGCATCATCCAAGTTCTTCTTCCAGTTGAAAGATGGTGAACAGTTGTATGCCAACATCTTGCCTGGGAACTTTGCGCGAATCGCTTCAGCAAACTGACGAGCAAACTCCAGATCAGGTGTACCTGTTTCACACCAAACCATATCGGCGTATGCAGCGTATGCCAAACCACGGGAGATTGCTTGATCTAAGCCCTTACGTGTTTTGTAGAAGCCCTCAGGTGTGCGCTCGCCTGTCAAGAATGGCTTGTCGTTTTCATCGTAGTCAGATGTCAACAAGTCAGCGGCCTCAGCATCGGTACGCGCCAAAATGATGGTGGAAACACCCATTACGTCAGCAGCCAAACGTGCAGAGATCAATTTCTGAACTGACTCAGCGGTAGGCAACAATACCTTGCCACCTAAGTGACCGCATTTTTTAACAGAAGATAATTGGTCTTCGAAGTGAACACCAGCAGCACCCTGCTTGATCAATGCTTTGCTCAATTCAAATGCATTTAATACACCACCAAAACCAGCTTCAGCGTCAGCAACGATTGGGGCAAAATATTCGATATAAGCAGCATCGCCCTTATTAACCCCTCTTGCAGTTTGAATTTCATCCGCGCGTTGGAATGAGTTGTTAATACGCTCAACCATCTTAGGAACTGAATCTACTGGATATAAAGATTGGTCTGGATACATTGCTGCATAAGAGTTACCGTCAGCGGCTACTTGCCAGCCTGACAAGTAAATAGCCTGAACACCAGCTTTCACTTGCTGCATTGCTTGACCACCGGTCAAAGCACCTAAACAGTTAACGTATGCTTCATTATTTACCAAGTCCCAGAGTCTTTCGGCTCCATGCTTAGCCAATGTATGCTCAATCTTTAATGAACCACGCAGACGTACAACGTCTTCTGCTGTGTAGCCACGGGTAATACCCTTCCAACGTGGGTTGGTATCCCAATCTTTTTGAATTGCTGCGATTTCTGCTTTGCGATCTGACATGTTTTTCTCCCTAAGTTAAACAAGTACCTCTAATACGATGAAATATTGAGACTCTGAAGACTTATTCAAGTCTTATGTCTTATATAAGAGTTTAGATACTTACAACAAGCAAGCAAGAACTTTATTGATAAATAATTAAATTATTTAAATCAATATAATCAGTAACTTAAATATTGTTTTTTATAATGTGGAATATATATCCACTGGGTGGAAGCCAATCACCAGACAATTGCTGCACTGCATTTTACGTATGGGAATGTCTTTTCACATTATGAAAAGATGATGGTTAATTTAGCGGACTTTAGTCTCAGTGATGGTAGCAACCTTAAATCCAGTCAAAATAATCATTAACTGAAGTAGGGCAACCCCAATAAATATGAGCTTAGGTAGGCCAATATCCATGAAGACGCCAAATACTAGCGGGCTTAAGGCGGCGCCCAAATCGATCCCCGAATACACAATGCCATACACCCTTCCAGATGAACCTGAGGGGGTCGCACTACGAATCATCAAGTCGCGTGAAGGTGCAGCAATACCCAGGCCAAGTCCAATAACCATAAAGGCCATCACAATGATTTCTGTAGGCACCAAGCCTGTGGCCAATAAAAGACCCATGACGATATTGACGGTAAAGCAGATCGTAATAATTCGTTCTGGCACCTTGATCCGTGTAGCTAGATAAGCGCCTAACAACATGCCGCCTGCTCCACCCATAGACATGAGGGTTAAGTAGTAATTTCCTGAGCTGACAGCCAGCTCATAGATTTCAAAGAGTGCAGTAGGGGCAAATGATTGAAGGCCAGTAGTTGCTGCCATGCTAAAGAAAAAGAAGATCCAGCAAAGCCAAACTGCTGGCAGCTTCAAAAACCCAAAGGTACTCATGGGTGCACCAGTTGGATTATTGCCAGCATGGTCTATTTTTGACTCTTCCCGTCTTGCCTGAACGTCATCAACTAAGCGCGCACGACCAACCCAAAGGATTACCAGAATCAGTGCTTCAAGAACGGCAGCGGATAAAAATGCAATCCGCCAATCTGCAACTGTTGCCACAGCCACCATAAATGCTGGCGCAGCAGCCCAACCAAGATAGCCTGTTACGCCATGGATAGAATAGGCGTAAGGTAAATTGGGTGGGGAAATTTTATGATTGATTAAGGTGTAATCCACTGGATGGAATATGCCATTCCCACATCCTGCAATGACTGCTCCCAAAACCAACATGGCATAACCATTGCTTTGTGAGTAGGTTAGCGCTGCCAAAGCAAGCAAACCAACCCCAGCAAAAAGAACGGGGCGAGCGCCAATGCGATCTACCAAGAACCCAGAAGCGGCTTGAACAATGCACGAGACCACGAAGAAGATGGTCATCAGTAAACCGAGCTCGGCATAGTTAAAGCCGAACTCCGCCTTCAACCATGGGAACATGGGTGGCAGAATTAAATGGAAAAAATGAGAGCTGCCGTGAGCCAGGCTAATAAGACCAACAACCCGGACATCACTAGCACGCCTACTTAGTAGCGCATCAGTCATGTACCGAGTTTACTGGCGCAGGAAAATTCCTGCAGATGTTGCTACTACCTTACTTAGTAAAGCTAAAGTGGCCTTGCTTATCAATGCTCACCGGAACAGTATCCTTAGGGCCAAACTTACCCTCTAAAATCATCTTAGATACTGGGTTCTCAATATATTGTTGAATAGCCCGCTTGAGCGGTCTTGCACCGAATACCGGATCAAATCCCACTTCTGCGATCTTATCCAGAGCAGCGTCGCTCACTTCAAGCTGCATATCAATCTTAGCCAGGCGATCCGACAAGTTCTTAAGTAGGATTTTTGCAATATTGGCGATATTGCCTTTGTCCAAACCATGGAACACTACGATTTCATCAATTCGGTTTAAGAACTCGGGGCGGAAATGACTCTTTAACTCTTCAAATACTGCCTCTTTGATCTCTAGTTGCTTCTTACCAACCATCGACTGAATGAGATGCGATCCGATGTTGCTAGTCATCACAATCACCGTGTTCTTAAAGTCCACTGTACGGCCTTGACCATCAGTTAAGCGGCCATCATCCAGCACTTGTAAGAGCACGTTAAAGACATCGGGATGCGCTTTCTCAATTTCATCAAAGAGAATGACGCTATAAGGATGACGGCGTACTTGTTCGGTTAAATAACCACCCTCTTCGTAACCAACATAGCCTGGAGGTGCACCAATTAAGCGGGCAACACTATGCTTTTCCATGAACTCACTCATATCAATCCGAATGAGATGGTCTTCACTATCGAATAGAAAGCCAGCCAAAGCTTTGCAAAGCTCGGTCTTACCAACGCCAGTAGGCCCCAAGAATAAGAATGACCCATAAGGGCGATGCTCTTCAGAAAGGCCGGCACGGGAACGACGAATCGCATCGGATACTGCACGAATCGCCTCCTCCTGACCCACTACCCGTTTATGGAGCAACTCTTCCATCTTGAGCAATTTATCGCGCTCTCCCTGCATCATTTTGGATACCGGAATACCCGTTGCACGTGATACTACTTCGGCAATCTCTTCGGCGCCCACTTGGGTTCGCAGAAGCTTATTCTTGACTACACCATCTTTATCGCTCTTAGCCTCAGCAGCGGCTGCAGACTTGAGCTTCGCTTCTAACTCAGGCAACTTTCCGTATTGCAACTCAGCAACTTGCTCTAACTTACCCTCGCGCTGTAACTTATTAATATCTGCACGCACCTTTTCAATCTCTTCCTTCAGATGTGCAGCCCCCAAAACAGCACCTTTTTCTGCTTTCCAGATTTCTTCTAGATCAGCGTACTCGGCACCCAAGCGTTTGATTTCGTCTTCGATTAAAGACAGGCGTTTTTGTGAAGCCTCATCTTTTTCTTTTTTGACTGCTTCGCGCTCAATCTTGAGTTGAATGAGGCGACGCTCTAACTTATCCATCACCTCTGGCTTAGAATCAATCTCCATCCGAATGCGGGAGCCTGCCTCATCAATCAAATCAATTGCCTTATCTGGCAAGAAACGATCGGTAATGTAGCGATGTGAGAGTTCTGCAGCAGCCACAATCGCAGGGTCGGTGATTTCAATACCATGGTGAAGCTCATAACGCTCTTGCAAACCACGCAAGATCGCAATCGTTGCTTCTACACTAGGCTCTTCCACCATTACTTTTTGGAAGCGGCGCTCCAGTGCGGCGTCTTTTTCAATGTACTTACGATACTCATCTAGGGTTGTTGCGCCGATACAATGCAATTCGCCACGAGCTAACGCAGGTTTCAGCATATTGCCAGCATCCATCGCACCTTCACCCTTACCAGCCCCCACCATCGTATGAATCTCATCTATAAAGATAATGGTTTGACCTTCATCTTTAGCAACATCGCTCAGAACAGCCTTAAGCCGCTCTTCAAATTCGCCACGGTACTTGGCACCAGCCAACAACAAAGCCATATCCAAAACTAAAACGCGTTTGTTTTTGAGCGTTTCAGGCACTTCGCCATTGACGATACGTTGAGCTAAACCCTCAACGATCGCAGTCTTACCTACACCTGGCTCACCAATAAGCACGGGGTTGTTTTTGCCTCGACGCTGCAAAATCTGAATGGTGCGACGAATTTCATCATCGCGACCAATAACGGGATCTAATTTACCCATGCGCGCACGCTCAGTTACATCGATAGTGTATTTTTTCAAGGCTTCACGTTGACCTTCAGCATCGGCACTATTCACTGATTCTCCTCCGCGCACTAAATCAATAGCCGCTTCTAATGATTTACGATTCAATCCATTCTCACGGGCAATCTTACCGAGCTCGCCTTTGTCATCTGCCACTACTAATAAGAACAACTCGCCTGCGATAAATTGATCGCCTCGCTTATTGGCTTCTTTTTCTGTCAAATTAAACCAATTACTTAAATCGCGACCAACCTGCACTTCACCACTAGTGCCCTGTACTTCAGGTAGATTGCTAATGAGTTTTTCAGTAGCCTTTTCTAAACCCGGGACATTGACACCGGCCCGAGTTAATAGACTCTTAGCACCACCATCAGAATCCCGCAACATAGCCAGCAATAAATGGGCTGGTTCAATATATTGATTATCTTTAGCTATAGCCAAGCTTTGCGCTTCGCTCAGCGCCTCTTGAAATTTGGTTGTTAATTTATCTATTCTCATTTTTCTACCCAATGTCCAAATAAATTGATTTATTCCGTCACGCACAAGGGTGACTATCTATCTATAGAATATAAGGGCAATGTGACATATTTCAAGGGTTTGCACCCTTTTTTAAGCGAATTTATCCTGATTTTGACCTGGCTTGTCTACCTCCTCGAATGCGCTGATGGCAGTTTTTATGCTGGCATTACCAATAGACTGGAACATCGCCTGGCAGCCCATAACTCAGGGGAAGGCGCTCGTTATACGAGATCTCGCAGACCAGTCATCCTCTTAGCCACCCAGGAGCACCTCAATCGATCTGAGGCCTCCAAGGCGGAAGCTAGATTGAAGAAATTGCCGAGATCTGAGAAGCTGGGGTTTTTTGTATAAATCTGACGAGAAACACAACGATTTTGAATCTGATTCACTCAGTAAATAAGGCGCAGGAAGTAACTCCTGAACAATTGTCTTTAAACCAATGCCTTACTGTTTTTGAATAATTGCAATAGATTCCAGTGTTTTTTGAAATGGAGTGGACTGAATAGCGCTAGGCCCCCAAAATGGGTTGTCCAAGAGCGCCAGCAGGAAGAACATTACTCCAAGAGATCCCCCGACTAAGGCCATCATTACGGCATGAATACGTATATTTCGTGTTTTAAAAAAAGCTGAAAACAGAATTAGAAATAATGCTGAGAGGACGAGAGCTCCCCACATCGGCTTCTCAATATACGAATTTGCATTTTCGATTCGATTTCTGCGTAAATCTCTATAGGTAGAGAACAAACGTAAGCCTTCATTGTGAACGGCAAAGCCGTCCAAAGTTGTTGGCTTATGGTTAAGGAATAGTGAATTAATGCGGTCTAATTTCTTAAAGGTATCTACATCAAATTCTTTTTCACCGAGAGTTGGCCACTCTTGATTGATTACTGCTTTAGTGTAGCTAATGACTTCTTCTTGGCCAACTTTCTTGGTTTCGCTGGGATAGGCCCCTAGAATTTGGTATAGATCAAATAGTGTATGTGCCTCTTTTGAAACGCTATCACTGACAGCGTTATGGTTTTGCCAAGCAGCTACCGTGACAAAAGCAAATATGAAGCCAACCAAGGTTGGCATTGTATTGGCGAAAATAGTGCCAAAGATTCCACCATCGCGTAGATTCAACCAGGTGCAATATTTCTGAATAAGAAAAAAACAAATTAAGCTCAATGCAACAGAGACTACCAACAGAAGCATGAGGAGAGAAATTTCAGATAGGCTGGCAATAAAAGGTGTCATGTTTTGTAATTATTCGGTTGAAATAAGCAGTTCTGCCTCATTATCTCCATATTTAAATTTGCTTTGCAATTTAATTTTCGACAATTTAATTCCCTGACTGCCTGGTCCTGTCGATACCCAAAGACATAAGACATCGGTTGGACTGAAAATCTTAATTGATTTTGCCATTACCGCTTTTGGCATTAAATAAATAAGAACAGCTTATTTATCCTCCCAACGAGCCATTGCAGCATCGTCCGTCACGCGGGCATCCACCCATCTACCGCCTTCTGAGGTTTCTTCTTTTTTCCAGAACGGTGCGGCTGTTTTCAGGTAATCCATGATGAACTCGCAGGCAGCAAATGCCTCACCTCTGTGCGCGCTGGTGACTGCTACCAAAACGATTTGGTCTTCAGGTAGCAATGGACCCACTCGATGAATCACCAGAGTTTTATAAATGTCCCAACGACTCTTTGCTTGCGTGATGATGTCTTCTAAGGCTTTCTCGGTCATACCGGGATAGTGTTCCAGCGTCATGCCTTTGACTTGGCTGCCGTCGTTCATGTCGCGCACGGTACCAACAAAAGTCACCACTGCACCTACACGTGGGTCGTCTTTGCGTAGCGCTTTGACTTCAGTTGTGAGGTCAAAGTCATCTTGCTGAATGCGAATGAAATCATTTTTCATCTTAGCCGCCTGTAACCGGAGGGAAGAATGCCACTTCAGCACCCTCAACTAGCGCTGCTGTGTCTTTAACCATCTCCTGATTTAGTGCGCAACGAATGACTTTGTTGCTAGCCAATATTTCAGCCCAAGGATTTCCGCGTTCGATGAGATGAGCCCTTAAGTCGGCAATCGTCTTTACTTCTACAGAAGTGGTAATACTCTCCTCGGTGAGGCCAAGACCTTCCCGTAATGAGGCAAAAAATCGTAATTGGAGTTTCATAGATGAATGCTAAGCCGATTAGGCGAGGAGTGCATTAAAAGGAATGTACTTCACTAGGTCACCCGCTTTGAAAGCTTGTCCTGGTGGGCAATCCACCAAACCATCACCCCACGATGCACTGGTGAGCACTCCGGAGCTTTGATTGGGGAATAGATCCAAGCCTCCCTGGGTATTAATCTTGACGCGCAGGAACTCATTACGGCGATCAGCTTTTGGCCAATCAAAGTCGGCACGCATTAGATAGGACTGCGGTGAGCTTGTATCCCGTCCTTGCAACTTGAGAATGAAGGGTCGTACAAACAATAAAAATGTGACAAAGCTGGATACAGGGTTACCGGGTAGACCGATAAACCAGGCTTCGCCATCTTTAGGTTCATCTGACTTACGCACGGTACCAAAAGCCAAAGGTTTGCCTGGCTTAATTGCAATCTGCCAAAGATCCAATCTACCTTCAGCAGTAACTGCAGGTTTGATGTGATCCTCTTCTCCAACCGATACGCCGCCAGAAGTAATGATGAGGTCATGATTTTTACTGGCTTTGCGCAATGTTTCTCTAGTGGCACTCAGACTATCAGGAATAATTCCATAGTCAGTAGCATCACACCCTAAGGATTTAAGGCATGCCAATAAGGTATCGCGATTGGAGTTATAAATACCGCCGGGTTTAAGCGGTTCACCAGGAAGAGATAGTTCATCACCTGTGAAGAATGCAGCGACCTTCACTCTGCGTTTGACGTTTAAATGCGTTAAGCCAGCAGAAGCAGCAACACCCAACTCCTGTGGACGCAAGAAAGTTCCAGCTATTAATGCAGTCTTGCCTGCCGTTAAATCTTCACCTCTTCTCCGAATCCATTGACCTAAGACGGGTGCAATATTGACCTGCACTTGATCGGTCAATCCTTCTGGAATAGCGCAATCTTCTTGCATCACTACTGCGTCTGCCCCCGGAGGTATTGGAGCGCCGGTAAATATTCTAGCGACAGTGCCAGGCTCTAGCGTTGTACCTACTGATCCTGCCGGTATACGCTGGGCAACCTTGAGAATATTTCCTGGGATTTTGGTATCCGCAGCTCTCACCGCATAACCATCCATTGAGGTGTTGTCGAGCGGCGGCACATCCACTAGGCAACTCACATCCTGAGCGAGCACACGACCTAAGGCTGCTTGCATTGCCACTTCTTCGCACTCACTTACTGGCGTAGCGTGAGATAACAGATGATCTAAAGCCTGCTGTGCAGTCAACATCGGTGGCTTAGTCATGGTGATTGTTTTATTGCTTGCTTTAGTTTTAACTAAGATGCGTTGTGATGAATGTTTTAACTTGATTCACATCAGCATCAATATTTTCAACGCGCTGTGGCTTTGACTTGATATCTTTAAATGCTGCTGGACATTCTGCTGGACGTCCAAGCGCCACTTCAATCGTCTCTTCAAACTTAATAGGCAAAGCAGTCTCGAGCACCAACATCGGAATACCCGCTTGCAAATGTTCTCTCGCGACCTTCACACCATCTGCCGTATGCGTATCGATCATCACGCCATAGCGTGCATCAATATCACGAATGGTTTCTAAGCGGTTCTCGTGGGTGCTACGACCAGACTGAAATCCGTATTTACCCATCTCTTTAAAGATCGCTTCTTTAGAAATATCAAATCCACCAGCCTCATCAACTTGTTTAAACATGTCTGCAGTGGCTTTTCCATCCTGACTCATTAGATCAAATACAAAACGCTCAAAGTTGCTGGCTTTAGAAATATCCATTGAAGGACTGGAGGTATGCAATGTCTCAGCAGACTTGCGTGCACGATATACGCCCGTGCGGAAGAACTCGTCGAGAACATCATTCTCATTAGTGGCTGCAACCAGATGCTCAATTGGCAGACCCATCATGCGGGCAATGTGACCAGCACAGATATTACCGAAGTTGCCAGATGGAACAGTAAAGGATACTTTTTCTGCGCTAGATTTGGTAGCCAGCAAATAACCTTGGAAGTAATACACCACCTGAGCTACCACTCGCCCCCAGTTAATGGAGTTCACTGTACCGATTTGATGATTCGCTTTAAAGCTGTGGTCGTTACTCACGGCTTTCACAATATCTTGGCAATCATCAAAGACACCGGCGACTGCCAAGTTAAAAATATTGGGATCTTGTAGAGAATACATTTGCGCAGACTGGAAGGCGCTCATCTTGCCGCGTGGTGAGAGCATAAAAACCTTCACGCCCTCTTTGCCACGCATGGCATATTCCGCTGCACTACCAGTATCACCAGAGGTGGCACCCAAAATATTGAGCTTCTGGTCTTTTTTCTTTAAGGCATATTCAAAAAGATTGCCAAGCAACTGCATTGCCATATCTTTAAATGCCAATGTAGGGCCATTAGATAAGCTTAACAAACCAATACGCGTGCCTTGCTCATCGCCCAACCAATGCAACGGTGTAATGTCCTTCGCATGATCTTGTGGGCGACCATTGCAATAGACTTGCTCGGTATAGGTCTTGCGCAATAAGGCCCGTAAATCCGCCTCAGGAATGTCATCGCAATACAGACTTAAGACTTCATAGGCCAAATCTGCATAAGACAAGCCGCGCCAAGAATCTAACTGCTCTTTGCTTACTTGCGGATAGTGCATCGGCAAATACAATCCACCATCTGGAGCTAAACCGCCAAGCAGAATTTCTAGAAAGGATTGCTGTGGGCTATTGCCCCGAGTCGATTGGTAACGCATGTATTTTTAGGACAAATTTTCTAAACGAATTTTTACCACTTCGCCAGCTACTGTCTTCAGATTCTGAATTTCTTGGATTGCCGCAAGCATGTGCTTTTCTTTGGTCTCGTGAGTCAAAGCAACAAGATCGGTCTGACTCTCGCCCTCATCCGCCTCTTTTTGCAAGAGTGCATCAATCGAGATACCATGTGCAGCCAAGATCTTCGTGATGTCTGCCAACACACCAGCTTGGTCCGCTACGCGTAAGCGAAGGTAATAGCTGGTAGTGATTTCACCCATAGGAAGAACGGGGATATCGCGCACAGCATCTGGCTGGAAAGCCAAGTAAGGCACGCGGTTTTCGGGGCTAGCACCAAGCAGGCGGGTGATATCGACTAAGTCGGCAATCACAGCAGAAGCGGTTGGCTCTGATCCAGCGCCTTTGCCGTAGTACAAAGTGGTGCCAACAGCATCGCCAAATACCTGAACGGCATTCATGGCGCCTTCAACGTTCGCAATCAAACGCTTAGTCGGAATTAAGGTTGGGTGAACGCGCAACTCCACACCAGTAGTCGTTTTCTTCGCAATACCGAGCAACTTAATGCGATAGCCTAATTGCTCTGCATACTTAATATCAATGGCAGCTAACTTAGTAATACCTTCAACGTGCGCTTTCTCGAACTGCATTGGAATACCAAAGGCAATTGCACTCATGATGGTGGCCTTATGGGCAGCATCAACACCTTCAATATCAAATGTCGGATCGGCTTCGGCGTAACCTAAGCGCTGCGCCTCTTTAAGAACCGTTGCAAAGTCTAGGCCTTTGTCACGCATCTCAGAAAGAATGAAGTTAGTTGTGCCATTAATAATGCCGGCGATCCACTCAATCCGATTCGCGGTCAAACCTTCGCGCAATGCTTTGATGATGGGAATACCACCGGCAACCGCAGCCTCAAATGCCACCATGACACCTTTTTCATGAGCAGCTTTAAATATCTCATTGCCATGAACGGCAATTAAAGCCTTATTGGCTGTAACCACATGCTTACCAGCGGCAATTGCTTCAAGTACCAAGTCTTTCGCTATACCGTAACCACCAATGAGCTCAACCACAACATCAATCTCAGGATTGTTAATGACTGCACGGGCATCATTCACAATTTGCGCACGATCTTGCACGATTTCTTTTGCACGTTCTACGTTCAGATCAGCCACTGTATGAATTCGAATACCGCGACCGGCACGACGCAAAATCTCATCTTGGTTACGCTCGAGAACGGTGAATACGCCACCACCTACAGTGCCAATACCTAATAGACCTACTTGAATCGGTTTCATGATGCCTTTGATGCTGTGAAATTAGCCGTTTTACGGCTATGTTTTTGACGATAACGCTCCAGAAAACGCGCAAGACGACTAATAGCCTCTTTCAGCACATCTTCATGGGGCAAGAACACCACACGGAAATGATCTGGCTTATTCCAGTTAAATCCAGAGCCTTGTACCAATAGCACTTTCTCTTCCTTCAAAAGATCAGCGATGAACTGTTGATCATCTTCTATTGGATACATTTCTAAATCTAATTTGGGAAACAAATACAAGGCGGACTTAGGCTTGACGCAAGTGACACCTGGAATAGCAGTAATCAGCTTCCAGGCCAGATCCCGCTGCTTAGCTAAGCGGCCACCTTCAGCAACTAAGTCATTAATGCTTTGATATCCGCCCAAAGCCGTTTGGATTGCGTATTGGCCAGGGACATTGGCGCACAAGCGCATCGAAGAAAGCATATTCAGCCCTTCGATGTAGTCACGGACCATTTCTTTATCGCCTGAAACAATCATCCATCCCGCGCGGTAACCACAGGAACGGTAGTTCTTGGATAAGCCATTAAAAGTAATGGTGACAACATCGGTAGATAAAGAGGCCAAGGAGACATGTTTCTCCTGGTCATACAACATCTTGTCGTAGATTTCATCGGCAAACAAAATTAGGCCATGCTCACGAGCAATCTCAGTAAGCTCAATCAACACTTCTTTGGAATAAATTGCGCCTGTTGGATTATTCGGATTAATCACCACAATCGCTTTAGTGCGTGGGGTAATCTTTTGACGCAGATCAGCTAAATCTGGCGCCCATTCTTTGGATTCATCACATAGATAGTGAACAGGAGTACCGCCGGACAAACTGACGGCAGCTGTCCACAGGGGATAGTCAGGCGCTGGTACCAGAACTTCATCGCCATCGTTTAGCAAGGCATTCATGGACATAACGATGAGCTCAGAAACCCCATTGCCGGTATAGATATCGTCCAAGGTCACCCCTTGGATACCCTTTTCCTGGCAATACTGCATGATGGCCTTACGCGCAGCAAAGATCCCTTTGGAATCAGAGTACGCTGAGGCATTTCCCAAATTACGGATCATGTCGAGCTGGATCTCTTCTGGGGGGTCAAAGCCAAAAACGCCCACGTTACCGATGTTTAATTTGATGATTTTGTGGCCCTCTTCCTCCATGCGCTGAGCAAGCTCAAGCACGGGACCACGTATGTCATAACAGACGTGATTGAGTTTTTCGGACTTTAGGATCGGTTTCACAATAAATTAAAGGTAAGTTCTTGAAATCTGAGAAAAAACAGCTAGCTATAATCCATATAATTATGACAGAGAGTGCATGTGAAGCTTCAATCTGACCCCCATTCCGGAGCCAATACGATCACCGGCTATGGT
>CAIKGX010000196.1 GCA_903827075.1 uncultured beta proteobacterium
AGTCATTTTCGGAATTTAACATTCTTGCTAATGATGCAGCTAGCACTACCCATTTTAAGGTTTGGTTTCCTAGACCTTGATTCGCAAGCCGTCAGCTCTGATTGGTTGCCGAGGGCTCAATCTCAGGATAAATGGCATTACCTATTTTTAGTTCCATACAGCATAATTTTTATGGGCATTCACAACTCGATCGTGAGCCTTTTTACATTGAATGAAAAGGTTAATGTACAGAACACAGAAAAACAAATGCTCATTACGCTCAATGCAGTGGCATTAGCACGTGATAACGAAACAGGAAATCATATTATTCGCACTCAACACTACGTCAAAAGTCTAGCCTTGAGACTGAGGGTGATGGGGCACTATGTAAAAGAGTTAAATGATCAATGTATTGACACTTTATATAAGGCAGCCCCCTTGCATGACATAGGTAAGGTAGGCATACCCGACAATATCTTGAATAAGATGGGGCGCCTAAGTGACGAAGAGTGGCAAATAATGAAGTCTCATGCCGCTGTTGGTGAGGCAGTTCTATCGTCTGCAGATATTGAGGCTGGGGGTGATCAGGGTGTGGTGAAAAAGGCCATCCAAATTGCTGGCGGACATCATGAGAAATGGGATGGAACAGGTTACCCACGGGGCTTAAAGGGCAATGAAATCCCGTTATCTGCTCGCATCATGGCGCTTGCAGATGTTTACGACGCCTTGGTGAGTGAACGGGTTTATAAGTCCGGGTGGAGTCATGAGGATGCCGTTAAAGAGATCGTATCAAAGAGCGGCATCCATTTTGATCCTTTGCTGGTAGATGCTCTTATCGCAGAACAGTCTAATTTCCAAGAAATAGCCAAGAAATATCAAGATAGTTAATTCATTTTGGTTATCTCAAATGGGTCTTTAGCTACCTATATTGACAAGTGAGTTGATTTGAATCAAGCCCAAGGCAGATTGAAAGTATAGGCTTATGCTGATATGGGTGAAAATTATCTCAGGTTGTATTGTTGTTGATGACCGAAACTAGTGCAAAACACATAAGGGCATCATGAAAGTTCAATTAGATATGTCTCAAGATAGTATTGATCAAGAGCAAATAGCGTATCGTTTTTCACGTCGCTTATTCATGAAGTATTCCATCGGAAGTATTGTGTTGTCGTACTCTGGATGGAGTTTGGCAGCGAAAAATGACATATTCACTACCTACCCAATAGATAGCGTGGTTAGAACAACTGTAGAGCGCATGCTTTCTTTTTCAATGCCAAGGTTTGTCAAATCTCCCAACTCCGATAGTGGACTTTCTCCTGTTGAATTGCATTGTGTAAGCCAATATAAAAAATATCAATATGGCAACTATGCCTATGGTCCAGGGCTACCCATAGAGCGTCGCTTTGACTTGATGCCTGAGGGCTATAACACTAAAAATATGGAGAGGCTTCATCGCTTCAGTTCATTCTTTACAGTCAGTGATATTCATATCACTGACAAGCAGGCAGGTAATCAACTCATTGCGATTCAACAATTGGATGCTGAATTTGGCGCGCCAATGACCTCGATCTATTCGCCAACAATGTTAACCACTACCCAGGTTTTTGATGCCGCTATACAAACTGCAAACGCATTGCATGCAACTCACGCGTTTGATTTTGGATTGTCATTAGGGGATACCTGTAACTCTACCCAATATAACGAAACTCGATGGTATATCGATGTATTAGACGGCAAAGTCATTTATCCCAATACCAGTGGGGATGCGACTCAAGACGCCATCTCTTATCAGCAACCCTTTAAGTCTGCCGGCCTATTGCCCGAAATTCCCTGGTACCAAGTCAATGGCAATCATGATCTTTTTATGATTGGGAGTGTTTCTGTTGATGCGGATCCCAGTCTTCAGTTGCGAGACTCTTATGTAAACGATCGTATCTGGGCTGTCGGTGATGTGCTCAAGCCGATAACCGATTTTCCATTTTTCCCATGTCTTTTTGATACTACAGAAAGCTTAAAGTCCCCAGTCTATTACATGGGTACGATTAACGGTGCATCTGAATATGGGGAAATCATTCATGCTGGACCGGTCAAGGATTTTTTAAAGCAGCCCTTCAATTCTCCCAATCTGAATCGCCGCTCGCTTACGAAGAAAGAATGGATTGCTGAATTTTTTAATACTCGTTCTATGCCGCGGGGACATGGATTTCATTTGCTAGACCCTAGCTATGACAAGGAAGAGCCGGGATTTTCTTGCTACAGTTTTTTACCAAAAGCCGACATACCCTTACGTATGATTGTTTTGGATAACGTTCAGGATCCCAAAGATGGTAGTCATGATATCCATGGGCATGGTTATTTAAGTGCTACTCGGGTTAAATGGTTACGGTCGCAATTAAATCTTGCAAAGAAAAGACAGGAGCTAGTGATCATTGCATCACATATTCCGCTTGCTGTAGCCCCCATTGGAAGTGAGATGGAGTGGTGGGAATCGACCCGTGACCCGCATGCAAAATTAAAAAACGCCATCGCTCTCGCTGATTTGGTTTCAG
The DNA here is from genome assembly GCA_903827075.1 of uncultured beta proteobacterium. Taxonomy (GTDB): domain Bacteria; phylum Pseudomonadota; class Gammaproteobacteria; order Burkholderiales; family Burkholderiaceae; genus Polynucleobacter. Next base: position 2,529 of record CAIKGX010000196.1, read on the forward strand.
AAATTCAAGCCAATGGACAGGTCTTATGTTGGCTAGCAGGGCATCGCCATGTCAATACCGTTAAGGCGTTTAAAGCGCCTTTAGGTGCTCCTGCAGAGCATGGATTTTGGCAAATTGAAACCAGTTCTTTACATGATTTCCCGCAACAGTTTCGTACCCTTCAGGTCTATCTCAATAGCGATTACAGCATCTCGATTGTGACTATGAATGTTGATCCAGCAGTACGTGAGGGTACGCCTGCTGAAAGCGGAAGACGCATGGCAATTGCAGCACAACAAATTATTCAAAATGATATGCGACCAAATACGCCAAATGTAGAGCGTGCGTTCAAGCTTATACCTGTTATCTCAATGGATCCAACGCGAGAACAGAATGGAACAACTGATGCATCAATTCGATATGGGGATATTGCGGCAGTGCCATACTCAGCATCTTATAACGCTGAATTATTTAAACCCTTAAGCCCCACTATGGTTAAAGCGCTGAAAAATCGATTTCCTATATGAGTGAGTTCACATCTTCACCATTGAGCTCATTCGTATTTAAGGGTCGAGACGGATTGAGGTATGCTATTACAAAATATTTATTGCTTGTTGCATGCTGTTGCGTGGGGTCGCTTGGTTTAGCGCAAGCACCCTCTGCAGTCTTGGCTCCAGGAGAAAGTCTAGGGATATTTCTCAATATTGCCCCCGTACCCAATCTACGGGATCTTGGCGGGTATGTCACTAAAAATGGAGATGTTGTGGCGAGAGGAATTGCCTATCGCTCCAATGAGTTCTACGCCATGGATGTAGAAGATTTAATCAAACTGCAGGCACTTCAATTAAAGACGGATTACGACTTACGCACATCAGCTGAGATTGACGCTCAGCCCGACAAGATTCCTCCGGAGATTAGGTATGTTCGGCTTAATGTAATGGCAGGTGAGGACTTAATCACGCCGCCTGATCAGATCAATACACTGTTTCAAAATCCCAAATTAGCAACTCAAAAATGGGGTGGTGCGAAGGGGGTTGAGGCGAGTTTTGTTAGGCTTTATCGGGATTTTGTATTGCTTCCCAGTGCACAAAAATCGTACCGAATACTTTTTCTATCCCTGTCCGATGCTGCTAATTTGCCAGGGGTGTTTCACTGCACCAATGGTAAGGATAGGACAGGCTGGGGAGCCGCAGCCTTACTCACCTTCCTAGGTGTGCCTAAAGACCAAGTATTTTCTGATTACTTGCGCAGTAACGACTATTTATTGCCAATGCATCAGAAGGAGATTGATGCATTTATTGCTGGGGGTGGCGATCCGGGTATTCCTGCGGCGCTTTTTGGCGTGAAGCAGCAATACTTAGAAGCCTCTTTTAATGCAATGTATAAGCGCTATGGAACGATTGAGCGATATTTCTCAGAGGGACTAAAAATCAATGCCACTGAGCAAAAGCATCTTCGAGAAATGTATCTAATACACGGCCGTGGCGTCTTAGGCGCAGGTTCAATTATTGGCGCTCATAAATAATTCTTCCGCCGACAATAGTCTTACTCACTTGTACATCTTTTAAGCGCTCTTTTGGAATCTGAAAGATGTTTTGAGAGAGTACTGCCATATCCGCATACTTCCCAACTTCAATACTGCCTTTTACTTTTTCTTCACCAACTGCTTTAGCTGGCCAGATCGTCCACATTCTTAAAGCATTCCGAACAGAAATGGCTTCTTGGGGTTCAAAGATTCCCTTATCGGACTGTCTGGTGACGCTGGCATACATTGCTTTAAACGGGTCAATATTGCCCAAGTAAATACCAGTCATATCGGTGCCAGCCGCAGGCTCCAAACCAGCCTGGATCATGCTTTGAAACTTAAAACCAGTTTCAGTGCGCTTGGCACCCATATTTTCATAGTCTGCGTTAACCAACTCCAAAAGCCAAATGGGCTGTACGGAAATGTGCAAACCATCTTTTTTCATTTTTTGAGCGCGTTGTAATTGCCTATCAGATAGCTGAAACATTCCAAAGTGTTCAATTCGCTTAATGGTGGTGGAGTGGGTAGAGTTAATGACATGCTGATATGCATTTAAACCAATGTCTGTTGCGGCATCGCCCGAACAATGGAGCATGGCTATTTTCTGATTTTGATTGGCTAACTTTGTAAAAGCATTAGCATGGCTTTGAGTGGTAACTAGGGTACCTTTATTGCCAGGGGGGTCCGTATCTAAGTTTCCAACGTAGGGCTCGTACATAAAACCTGTTCTGCAATCATTTTCCCCATCGACCCAGGCTTTCACTCCAAAGAAACGATAGTAAGCAGCATCAGCCTCCTTTGGCATCTCTAAAGAACTGAAATCTTTGGGAAGCCCTTGCCCATTGGGTTCTGCCCATACTGATACGGAATAGCGGATATTCGGTTTAGCGACCGATTTTGAGACTGCTTGCAATACAGGAAGTGCTCCTACAGGCGTTATAGCCAGCACAGATGTAAAACCATTCTGGTTCCACAATTTGGCTATTTCAGTAGAGTAGTAGCGGGCAATTTCAGCAGGTTTTGGAGCTGCTGGTATATCTCCTTGACCATCAGTGATCACACCCGTTGGGTAACCATCTTTATCAAGCAACACGCCACCACCATGCGGTAATTTAGTAACCCCTTTGGTTGCCCCTAGTTTTTCTAACGCTACTGAATTCGCAATGGCCATGTGGGTACCGTTAGCAAGCACCACGGGGTTATGAGGGGCAATCAGATCTAATTCCGCTTTGGTAGGGACGCGTTTTTCGATAAATTTATTTTCACTAGCGGAGACGCAAGCTACATATACCCATTGATCCTTTGGTGTAATTTTGATTCTTTCAGCCAGATTTTGTAATGCCTGCTTAACGGAAGGGGTTCCTGGATAGCGTGCGTCTACCCAGTCTTCTTTCATCCAAATGGTTTCCATCGGATGGGTATGGCCATCAATGAAGCCAGGCACAACAAATTGCTGATTAAGATCGATAACTTTAGTACTGGATCCGATATAAGCTTTGATTTTTTGGTTAGAGCCTACAGCGATAAATTTTTCATTCTTAATGGCTACGGCATTTGCATGTGATTGAGTGCTGTTCAGGGTCTCAATTTGACCGTTAATGTAGATCACATCTGCTTGTTCTTTTGCGTAAGCATGTGAGCCAAAAAAAGTAATGAAAAGAGTCATTACTAGAGTGGCTAGATGTGGTGGTTTGAGATATTTACGCATGACGGAGGGCATCCTCATTATTTTCCTTAGTTGATTTAACCAGCAATTGATGTCAATCGGTTGATGTGGATCAAGGTCTAGCGCAAATTACCATTCGAAGCCTGCAATGTGACCCCAATGGGTCGGCTTGAATCTGTGGGACTTTGTTAGGGGGCAAGATTGCTGCAGACCTCATAGTTGCCTATGTCAGTAATCCAAATTTAAGGCCTTGGTGCACGTAATGTCATAATATGAGGTTCTTGGGCTCTTAGCTCAGTTGGTAGAGCAGAAGACTCTTAATCTTTTGGTCGCGTGTTCGAGTCACGCAGGGCCCACCAAGAAACACTTAAACCATCTTCGGATGGTTTTTTCTTTGGCCCACACTTAGCCGCTACGTTTAGCTTCTAATGAAACTGCTACTTCGAAAGTAAAGACTCGGATACCGGTCTTCATTTATATGTAGCTTCGGCGCATTACTGTTGTAGTCTTAATCTAAATATCAATAGTTTGTCAGATAAGGAAAGCAGCATGCGTGTTTTCTCAAGAATTTCGATTTGTTGTTTATTTTTACTTTTCGTAAATCCAGCCTTTAGTCAAGCCCAAGGTGACAGTTGTCCTTTGGCCAGTAAAACCATGGATGTTGATGGGGGCGCTATCCACTTTTATGAAGGTGGGTCTGGCCAGCCAATTCTGTTGCTACATGGCTTATTTGCCCAAAAGGAACAATGGATGGATGTGGGGTGCGCACTGGCATCCAAGGGGTTTGATGTCATCGTTCCTGATTTACCTGGGTATGGCGCTAGTAATGGATTCCCTGTAACTGCTTATGCTCTCGACTCGCAGGTGAATCTGCTGCATACCTTGATGTCGCGCTTAGGTAAACAGCGTATACATATAGCTGGAAGCTCTATGGGTGGAGCGATTGCAGCTTTATATGCCATGAAATATCCAGAGGAAATAAAAACCCTCGCTTTTATTGGTGCACCACTAGGAATTGTTGGTTGGAGTCCTCAAGTTAGAAAGGCTATCTTCCAAGGCGTTAATCCATTTATCCCAATCAATCAAGAACAGTTTGATTTAGAAATGCGCTTATTATTTTTTCAACCACCCATAATTGACGAGGGCATTAAGGCTAAATTAATTCAGGAGTATGTAGAGAATAATCGCCACTATCAACAGGTTTGGGACATCGTTAATCTGTATGTTTATTCCCTTGATGGTATGAAAATTCAAAATACCCGGACCCTCATTCTTTGGGG
>CAIKGX010000197.1 GCA_903827075.1 uncultured beta proteobacterium
CACATTAAAAGTGGTGAGCGATATTCATGCTGCTGGTGCTGCAGTTGCCCCTCATTTATCTTGTGTTGGTAGCTCGCGCGAGAGCGTGCGCGAGATGTTAAAGCAGTATCAAGCCTTAGGCATTAAACGTATTGTGGCTTTACGTGGCGACTTACCATCTGGCATGGGTCAGTATGGTGAGTTCCATCACGCCAATGAATTAGTTGAATTTATTCGCACAGAAACGGGTGATTGGTTTCATATTGATGTCGCTGCCTATCCAGAAACCCATCCTCAGGCGAAGTCGCCTGCTAGCGATGTAGATTTCTTTGTACAAAAAATGAAGGCTGGCGCTAACTCTGCAGTCACTCAGTATTTTTACAACAGCGATGCGTATTTCCGTTTTGTTGATGAGGCTTATGACTTAGACGTTACCCAACCGATCATCGCGGGGATTATGCCTATTACCAATAGCAGTCAATTGCTGCGTTTCTCTGATGCCTGTGGCGCAGAGATTCCAAGGTGGATTCGTTTGCGCTTACAGTCCTATGGCGATGACATTGCTTCTATTCGAGCGTTTGGTGAGGAGGTAGTAACCGACTTGTGCGATCAGCTATTAAGCGCTGGCGCACCTGGCCTCCACTTCTATTCCCTCAATCAGGCAGATGCTGTCTTAGCGATTGCAGATAATCTCAATCTCACTCACTCAGCTGAATAATCCGGACTCAGTGAGTAGGGCATCTAAGGGTTCATCATGCGTTTGAGCCTGCCATTGCGCATCATCTAATTTTTGCCAATCAAAGCCAATGCCTACACAAAGTAGGGCTGGCTTGGCTTGTCTTAGTTGCGCCAAAGTGCGGTCAAAATAGCCACCGCCATAGCCTAGGCGCCAGTAGTGAGTTTTAGCCCCCTTTTTGGATTCTGACCAAGCTACACAGGGAATCAAAATACAGTCAGGTATTACTGGGGGCCTGCGGGGATTATTGGGGTCTGGCTCAGGAACGCCATGTTGACTTGGAATTAAGGTATCCCCATCCTGCCAGGCGTAAAAGTCTAGATGCTTGTCAGGGCGTGCAAATGGCAGAGAAAGTTGACGACCCAACATCTCTTTTGCCCAAGCCAATAAGGTAGGCCGTACATCTAACTCCTCTTGAATTGGCCAATACAGCGCAATAGTCTGGATATTGTCTGGACAGCTTTCAAGATAGTGCTTGAGATGGGAGAGCAAGGTCGATGTTGTTTGGATATAGGCCGACTCGGCGGCAAATTGCTTTCTTTGCGCTAGTAAGTCCCTGCGTAGAGTTTTTAGAGAATTGCCGTGCATATGACCCATTATCAGGCGAAAATTAAGAGATATAGTAATTTAGTGAGATAAGGCTCAATAGTGAAAAAGAAGTTTGATATTCGGAAAAGTAAATGCCAGTTGATGGGCGGGGTTATATTTCTCGCTCTGGGTATTACTGCGCCCAGTATTTCTGCAGAGAAACTGAAAAAACCGAATTTGCCGAAGTCTTACGCCAGCAAGGCTCCTCCAGAAGAAATTACCGATAGCGATCGTACTTTTATTGAGCTGCGAGAGGCGGCCAAAAAGAACGATGTCTTTCGTACCCAACAACTTGCTGCCAGCTTACCAAATTACCCTTATGACGACTATGTCGCCTATTTTCGGATCAAGCCCCAAATGTTTGATAGTGCTGGCGGGGCTCGTGCAGATGCAAGCGTCGACTCTCAGGTGATTGGATTTTTAAACCAATATCAAGGCACCGCACTTTCTGATCGGATGCGTAATGATTGGTTGCTGGTGCTGGGTAAGCGCAAGGATTGGGCACGCTTTGATGTGGAATACCCAAAATTTGTATTAGATGATGACACTCAGGTGAAGTGCTATGCGCTGCAATCCAAATTGGCGCAAGGTGAAAACCCAACCAAGATTGGTATGGATGCGCGTGCAGTCTTACTTGACCCCCGTTACTTTGGACAGGCTTGCCAAGAATTAGTGCCGGCGATAGTGGGAGCCGGCGGCATGACTCCTAGTGAGGCAAAGGCACTAGGGCGCGCCGCAAGTGAAATGGGCTTTGACACCATGTCTCGTCGTTTGGGTGGAGATGACCCCATCGCCGATATTGTGAAAGCTGCTAAAGCAGATCCTGCAAAAGCCTATAGAGATTTTTTACAAAATGCATCGCGTTACAGCAAAGAGAATCAAGCAGTAGCTTGGGGTGTTATTGGCCAATTCTTGGCCAAGAAATTAGATCCCAACGCGGATGATGCTTATCGACTACAGCAAGACTTAGGCTACAACGAACTCCTCTCAACCGAGAGTCAGGAGTGGAAGGTGCGCGCAGGCTTGCGTGCAAAAGATTGGGCGCTAGTAAAAAATGCGATTGAGGGGATGAATCCCGCCGTGCGGAGTAAAGACCCTGCTTGGACTTACTGGTATGGCCGCGCATTAAAAGTAGATGGTCAAAATGAAAAAGCCCGCGAGAGTTTTGAGCTGGTTGCTGAGCAATATAATTTCTATGGCCAGTTAGGTCGTGAAGAGCTGGGAAAATCTAACCACGCACCAGCCAAAACCAAAGTGACCGAGCAAGAAATTGATGTCATGGCTAGCCGCAAGGGATTTATTCGGGGTGAACATTTGTATGCGATGAACTTACGCTTTGAAGGTAATCGCGAGTGGAATTGGGAATTGCGCAATATGACGGATAAGCAGTTGCTCGCTGCAGCCGAATACGCTAAACGCATTGCCTTGTATGACCGCGTGGTTAATACCGCTGATCGAACAAAGCAAGAGCATGACTTTAGCTTGCGCTATCCCACACCTTATCGCGATGAGTTATCCCCGATTGCAAAGCAAATTGATTTGAACTTGGCATGGGCTTATGGGCTCATTCGTCAAGAGTCTCGCTTCATCATGAATGCCTCCTCTTCAGTTGGGGCCTCGGGCTTAATGCAGGTGATGCCTAATACGGCCAAGTATGTCGCTAAGAAGATTGGCATGACTAGCTATACCAATGACAAGTTGAGTGATACCAATACCAATCTGACATTAGGCAGTAATTATTTGAATATGGTGTTAATCGACTTAGATGGTTCCTGGGTATTGGCATCTGCAGCGTATAACGCTGGGCCATCACGGTCTAAGTTGTGGCGTGAAAAACTCACTAGCCCAACTGAGGGCGCAATTTTTGCAGAAACTATTCCATTTAATGAGACGCGTACTTACGTCAAAAATGTTCTTGCTAATGCCACTTATTATTCATCCGTGATGAATGGCCAAGTGCAGTCTTTAAAACAGCGTCTAGGCGTCATTGCTCCGAAGACGGCCAATCAAACTGAACTGCCTTAATATTTACATCAGAATCGGGACCCCATGAAATATGACATCTTGCTTATCGGCGGCAATGGCTTTGTAGGAAGAGTCTTAGCCGCTCAATTGCAAGCAGAAGGCTATTCTGTTTTATTACCCACTAGCCATCTGGCGGGTGGACGAGAATTACGCATGTTGCCAAAGGTGCATTTAGAGGATGCGGATGTCCATGAGTTTGATGAGTTGCAAGCGCTTTGTTCCCGTATTAAGCCTAATGGCGCAGTCATTAACTTAGTTGGCGTATTGCATGACAAGCCTGCCATGCCTTATGGTGAAGTATTTAAAGCGGCACATGTTGATCTTCCGAAAAATATTATTACTGCTATGCAAATGCATGGCCTCAAACGCTATTTGCATATGAGTGCATTGGGTGCGGATTCAAATGGTCCTTCTATGTATCAGAGAAGCAAAGGTGATGGTGAAGCGGCTGTTAAAGAAAGCCATTTAGATTGGACAATCTTTAGGCCGTCAGTGATTTTTGGTGCGCAAGACCAGTTCATTAATTTGTTTTCAAAGCTCACTAAGTTATTGCCGGTAATGCCATTGGCGCATTCTGATGCACAGTTCCAACCAGTAAGTGTAGACGACGTAGCCACTGTATTTACAAAGGCCCTTAAAATGCCGGGGACTATTCATCAGTCATATGACTTGGTTGGTCCTACTGTTTACACCATGAAGGAAATTGTCGAGTTTGCGGCGCGCAAGGCCGATACCAAATGTGTCATTATTCCCGCGCCTGCTTTTGTAGGTTATATCCAAGCGCTTGCTTTTGAGTTCTTACCCATTCCTACTTTGATGTCTCGTGACAATATTGCTTCTATGCAGTTGCCTAATATTTTGCCCATCAATGGACAAGATGCATTGACCGAAGTGTTTGGCATGAGTCGGCGCACTCTAGAAGGTATGAAGTAAGCAGATGAAAATCTATGCAGTCGGTGGAGCAATTCGGGATACCCTGATGGGGTTACCGGTTCATGATATCGACTATGTAGTAGTGGGTAGCAGTGTAGAAGAAATGGTTGCTCAAGGCTTTCGACCAGTCGGAAAGGATTTCCCGGTCTTTTTGCATCCACAGACACAGGCGGAATATGCATTAGCTCGTACCGAGCGTAAAACAGGTAAAGGCTATAAAGGCTTTTTGTTTTATGCCGATCCAACCGTTACTTTAGAAGAAGATTTAGAGCGTCGTGATTTGACTATCAACGCAATGGCGCAAGAAGTCGGTGCTGATGGGCAGTGGTTTGGCCCCATCATTGATCCCTATAACGGCCAACAAGATTTAGCGACAAAAGTCTTTCGGCACGTCTCTGATGCTTTTGCCGAGGACCCTTTGCGTTTATTACGCATTGCGCGTTTTGCAGCACGCTTCCCAGAATTTTCCATTGCGACTGAAACGCTTGATGCACTCAAGGCGATTGTTCAATCCAATGAGCTCGCAGTGCTTTCACCGGAAAGAATTTGGCAAGAGTTGGCTAGAGGTTTGGTATCGAGTAAGCCCATGCGCATGTTTCAGGTGCTGCTAGATACTAGTGCGGCCAAAGTAGTTTTGCCTACAACATTGGTCAGTGAATTGGCCCAAGAGGAATATCGAGAGGAGCTCATCACACATTTTCATGTCAGCAGTCATCGTTTGGAAGATCGCTGTGCTGTAGTGCTCATGCATTTGCCTGCAAGCGAAATTCGATCATGGTCTGAGTGTGTGCGAATGCCCAATGAGGCGCGCGACTATAGTGAAATATTTAGTGAGCTTCATCAATTTACCAATCAGAATATCGGCGGACCTTATCAGGCTGTAGATGTGCTCGCCTGGTTTAATCGCGCAGATGTTTGGCGTAAACCAGAACGTGGCCAAGAGTTACTTAATCTTGCACAATCTATCCAAATGAATGTTGCCCCCTTGATCAAATCGGTGCGAGCAGCACAAGAATTGGATACCGCTCAAATTATTGCTGGAGTTCCTGCACAAGATCGCTCTAACGGGGAAAGAATTCGTAGTGCTGTTGAGGCGGCAAGACTTGCCGCCATTACATCTGCGCTCTAATGCGCAATAGCTAGAGCCGGTTTCTGCCTCGCAGGCCTGGTAGATCTTCCAGTACATAGCCTGGCAATAGGGTCTGTAGATTCTTGGAGAAGGCAAAAGCTTTAAACAGCTCTCCCATCTCCGCTTCAGATAATAATTTTTGCAATGCATTGGAAATCGGTAAGAAGATTTCTGGGTTGCTGGCGTCGCCAATTTCAAGGGCGATATCGCCAATGCCAGCATCCAATAAGTATGCAGCTTGGTTGGTCATAAAGACATCGTCTACATTTTCTTTTAAGGCATTGCGCGCAATTTGTGCCCACTCTACGTGGGTGGTGAGATCACACAGCCCGGGTAAATAAAAAGGGTCTTGAATGGCGTGATGGCGATGGTGTGCCATCAACGTACCCTCAAGCCTTTGTGGGTGGTAATACTCGCTTTCTGGAAAGCCGTAATCAAAAGTAAGGAATAGGCCGGTGTTAAGTTGCTTTGCGATGTGAGTCATCCATGCATTCGCTTGGCTATGCAACTCAGTGACGTAGCCTTCCGAAAAGTTGCCAGTGAGCAAAGTTTCAGGAAGTAAGGATTGATTAACCGGCTTGCCGCGTTTCCACAGCAATTTGCCTGCTTCAAAAGCAACCCCGTGCCAATACCAAAATCCATCCTGAAAGAGGATGGCATCACAAGGAATGGCATCAATGACTTCATTGGCCAAAATGATGCCCTCAAAGTCTTTGGGCAGGGAGCTTAGCCAGGTGCATTGCGTAGTAAGGCCTAAATCTAAAACCAGTTTACTTAGCCGCACTTCTTGTCTTTGAGACAAATCAGGGGAAACCTCAATGATGTCGTAGTGATCTAGAGTAAATCCCAGATCATGTAAGCGCGTCAGAATCGATTGAGCCAATTTGCCCGTGCCTGCGCCAAACTCTAGGATATGGGTGGCGAGACCTTGGGCTTGAAGGCCCTCAAGCACAGGCAAGAGGGTAGAAACGATGGCAGCGCCAAATAAAGGGGAAAGCTCTGGGGCAGTAGTGAAGTCCCCGCCAGCACCCAATTTATGGGCTCCAGCACTGTAATAACCCATTTCAGGCTCATATAAAGCCATCTCCATATAGCGAGAAAAGGGCATCCAGCCGCCCTGAGAGGCGATTTCTGCAGCAATTTTCTTACTGAGGAGTGCGCTATGCTCCGTTTCAAGGCTGGTCAAGGTAATATCCATAGCTCGCTAGTCTAAGAGAATTTTTGTGAAACCTAGTCCAATATCCACCACCCAGCAAAATAAAGCAGTTTTAGTGACCGGCGCAGCTAAGCGTCTAGGTCGTGAAATCGCCTTGGAATTTGCCCGTCAGGGATGGGATGTAGCGGTTCATTATGGCCAATCTGAGGTCGATGCCAGGGCTACTGTGGAAGAAATTCATAAACTAGGATGCAGGGCGCAAGCGTTTAAAGCAAACCTAGCAAACGAGGCTGAAATCAAATCCTTGTTTGTTGCTGTAAGTACCCAGTTTGAAAACCTGCACTGCTTGGTTAATAGCGCCTCGATCTTTCAATACGATCGGGCTCATTCTGAGACGCCATTAAGTAGCGCTAGTTTGCAAGAGCATATGCAGGTCAATTTGGCTGCGCCAATTTTGTTATCTCAGCTGATGTTTGAATATCAGAAAAAAAGAGTAAATGAAGTATTGCCATCGGTAATTCAAGTGCTTGATCAAAAGCTGATTAATCTGAATCCAGATTATTTGTCTTACACCCTATCTAAAAGTGCTTTACTTACTTCGGTGGAAATCTTAGCAATGGACTTTGCGCCATGCTTGAGAGTAGTGGGTTTAGCACCAGGAATCTCACTTCCATCGGGTGATCAAACGGATGATGGATTTGCCAAGGCGCATCAGATGACACCTTTAGGTAAGTCTTCTGCGCCTAGTGATGTTGCCACAGCAGCTGTGTTTTTGGCGCAGGCAAATTCTATTACCGGCACTACGCTATACGTAGATGGGGGGCAACATTTATTACCTTCCATACGTGATGTGATGTTTAAAACTAATTGAGCATCAAAATTAATTAATTAATAAAGAAAATATTTCATGCACGCAATACTCTCTCATCCGGCTTTAGTTGATTGTCGTCGCTTGTTTTTGAGAGACTATGAAATCTATATCAATATTGGTGTACATGATTTTGAAAAGAAGGCAGAGCAACGCGTCATTCTAAATGTGGATCTGTATATTCCACTTACCTTGAATACACCTACTAAAGATGATTTAGCTGAAGTAGTGGATTACGATTTTATGCGTGAAACCATTAAGACTATTGCTTCTCAGGGTCATATTCAGTTGCAAGAAACCTTTTGTGATGAGATTGTTGATGCGATGCTTTTACATCCAAAGGTATTGGCCGCACGTGTAAGCACTGCTAAGCCTGACGTCTATCCTGATTGTCATTCTGTCGGCGTCGAAGTATTTCGAATGAAGTTGGCTTAATTAAAATTATGGTGAAAAGTATTGACGCGACCATGAGTGATACCCGAAAAGTTGTTTTCGAAGAAAACAAGCTCGAGAAAAAGTTATGCCGTTTAGTTGGCCAAGCAATTGGCGACTTTGGCATGATCCAAGAGGGGGATAAAGTCATGGTGTGCGTATCTGGAGGCAAGGATAGTTATGCCATGCTTGATATTCTCTTAAAGCTTCGTGAACGCGCCCCGATCAATTTTGAGATTGTTGCGGTAAATCTAGATCAGAAGCAACCAGAATTTCCAGCAGAAGTATTGCCTAATTATTTGAGTAGCTTGGGTGTGCAGTTTCATATTGAAAACCAAGATACTTATAGTATTGTCAAAAGGGTTATTCCAGAGGGGAAAACAACATGTGGTTTGTGCTCCCGTTTACGTCGCGGTATTTTGTATCGTGTAGCCGATGAGTTGGGTGCCACCAAGATTGCTTTAGGTCATCACCGCGATGACATCTTAGAGACCTTGTTATTGAATATGTTTTTCGCTGGCAAGCTGAAGGGTATGCCACCAAAATTACGTTCTGACGATGGAAAACATATTGTGATTCGTCCCTTGGCTTATGTTCCTGAGAAATTACTCGAGCGCTATGCGGGCGATATGAACTTCCCCATCATTCCATGTAATTTGTGTGGCAGCCAGCCTAATTTGCAAAGGGGTGCCATGAAAGAGATGCTGCGCGAGTGGGAAAAGAAACACCCTGGTCGTGTTGAAAACCTCTTTCGCTCAATGCACCATATCGTCCCATCCCATTTAATGGATGGTGAGGCTTTTGATTTCCAAAATCTCGAAATCTCTACTGAGCTCACCGGCATTGCCGCAAGATCGGCTGGTGATAAAGCGATTGATGAGAAAGAAATGGATGAATTGGCGTGTGGAAGCCTCATTCAAGGGACTTATAATCCCTCTTTATGAACATCGTTATTTTGGCTGCTGGGCAAGGAAAGCGGATGAAATCCGCTCTGCCCAAGGTGCTGCAAACTCTGGCTGGCAAGCCACTCCTCCAGCATGTCTTGGCTACGGCTTTGTCATTGCAAGGTAAGCAGACTAAAACCGGTCCTATTGTTGTCGTTGGGCATGGGGCCGCTGATGTTAAAGAATTCTTAATTTCCACGAGTCAAATAGACCCCGCCTTTTGCAAGGTAACTACGGTATTGCAGGCAGAGCAAAAAGGGACTGGCCATGCTTTATTGCAAGCACTCTCTAAACTCGATGTGGATGAGCCCACTTTAGTTCTTTATGGTGATGTACCACTTACTACCAAAAAGACCCTTTCTAAATTGGCTAAATTGGCTGATGGTGTTCGTGGGCAAGATTGCGCTCTTGCACTTTTGACTCAAGATTTAAGTAATCCAACGGGTTATGGTCGTATCGTGCGCGATGCTGATGGATCGGTGAAAGAGATCGTCGAAGAAAAAGATGCTACTTCCGCCCAGAAATCTATTTTAGAAATCAATACCGGCATCATGGTGTTGCCAACAAGTGCCCTGAAGAAGTGGCTCAAAGCCTTGCGCGCAAGCAATGCCCAGGGCGAGTATTACCTGACTGATGTCATTGCGATGGCTGTGAAAGATGGCGTACCCATACGTACTACTCAAGCTGATGCCGAATATGAAACCGTTGGTGTAAATAGTCGTGATCAATTAGCAAGTCTAGAACGAGTACATCAACGCAATATTGCCAATCAGCTTATGGATGCTGGCGTATCGCTAGCGGATCCTGCGCGTATTGATGTGCGCGGAGTCCTTGAGTGCGGCACCGATGTTTTTATCGATATCGGATGCGTATTTGAGGGTTGCGTCACTTTGGCTTCGGGCACGAAGATTGGCCCTTACTGCATCATTCGCAATAGCGTGATTGGTAAAGGGGTGACTATTCAGGCCTTCAGCCACATTGATGGTGCAAAGGTGGGCTCAAGTTCTATCATCGGGCCTTATGCCCGTTTACGGCCCGGCGCTGATTTGGCTAATGATGTTCACATTGGCAACTTTGTTGAGGTCAAGAACAGCAAGATTGCATCCAATAGCAAAGCCAATCACTTGGCGTATGTAGGCGATTCGATCGTGGGCTCTAGAGTCAATATTGGTGCAGGCACAATCACTTGCAACTACGATGGTGTAAATAAACACCAAACCATTATTGAGGATGATGTTTTCATTGGTTCTGATACTCAATTGGTTGCACCGATCCGCGTAGGGCGTGGCGCTACTTTGGGTGCAGGCACCACATTGACTAAAGATGCCCCTCCAAATCAATTAACGGTTTCGAGAGCAAGGCAAATTTCTATTCAGTGGCAGCGCCCAGTAAAGGTTGAAAAACCAGTAAGCAAAACAGTAGTAAAGAAGGCGGTTACTAAAACCGCAAAGGCTAAAAAGTAATGTGCGGAATTGTAGGCGCAGCATCGCGGAAGAATATTGTTGATGTCCTGATTGAAGGACTGCGTCGTCTCGAATACCGTGGCTATGATTCTTGTGGCTTTGCTGTGATTAACGGCGATGATCCAAGTCATCCCATTGAACGTGCCCGTACAACAGCGCGCGTTTCTGAGCTAGCTGAGCAGGGTAAAGACTTTCATGGCACCTTGGGAATTGCGCATACGCGTTGGGCAACTCACGGTAAACCAGATACCCAAAATGCCCATCCCCATATTTCTGGTGGCTTGATAGCAGTTGTGCATAACGGCATTATTGAGAACTATGAAGCCCTCCGTGCAGAACTCAAAGCGGCTGGCTATGAATTCACTTCAGAGACGGATACCGAAGTCATTGCGCACTTAATTCATCAAGCATATACATCTAGCAAACAAGTCGATTTGGTAGCTTCAGTCAGATCTGTATTGCCTCGATTGCATGGTGCCTATGCAATTGGAGTCATTGCGCAAGACCATCCCGATCTGTTGGTGGGTGCTCGTGTTGGTTCACCCTTGGTGGTTGCACTGGGCGAGAATGAGAATTTCTTAGCTTCCGATGCACTTGCTCTTGCAGGAAGAGCGCACTCCATGTTGTATTTGGAGGAGGGCGATGTTGCCGTTCTCAAAGCTGAAGGTGTTGAGATTATTGATCAAGCTGGCCAATCCGCCCAAAGGGATCGCAAACCTATGCCTGCGCAAGCAGATTCAGTAGATCTAGGGCCTTATCAGCATTACATGCAAAAAGAGATCTTTGAGCAGCCTCGAGCCATTGGCGATACGCTGGCAAACATCGCAAGCTTTGGTCCAGAGTTATTCGGTGCCGATTCTGAGGAATGGAAGAAGTTTGACCAAATTTTAATTTTGGCTTGTGG
>CAIKGX010000198.1 GCA_903827075.1 uncultured beta proteobacterium
AGCTTGCCTTGCCGCTAGTGCTGTTGATCATGGCTCCAATTGCCATTTATTTATACCGTCCGACCGTTAAAACATGAGCGTGTTAATTCATCTGGCTCTGAGTTTTGCTTTGCTTTCTATCTTGGCAGTAGGGGGTGGAACAGCTGTTTTGCCAGAGATGCAAACGATACTAGCCCAACAGTTTGGTATTACCCATACTCAATTTGTACACATCTATAGTTTTGGTCAATTAGCCCCTGGCCCTAATATGTTGATGGTATTGGCAATCGGCTATCAAATCCTTGGGCTTACTGGTGCTGGTGTCGTGCTACTTTCCTTCTTTTTGCCATCAAGTATTTTGTGTTTTTATGTTGGCCGCTTATGGAATCGATTTGGCGAGAGCCCTTGGCGGCGCACGATTCAGAATGCCTTGGAGCCCATTTCTATTGGCCTAATGGCATCTGGTGTCTATGCCGTTGGTAAGGCGTCCATCGTGAGCCCCATTACCTTGGCATTAGCCCTGGTTACCCTATACCTCATCCTGAGAACGAAAATCAATCCTGTCTTCGTTATTTTGGGTTCAGGGGGTATAGGGGCTTTACTGATTAAATACCTCTCAATGGGTATATAAACTGCTAGAACGTTCCTCTTAAGCCTACCATGAGACTTCTTCCTGGTTGTGGAGCGTAGAGTCTGACAGCCATTGGCGTAGTGGCATACCGAATCTGCTCATTGAGTAAATTCTTCATATTCAAATAGACAGTCCAGTTCACCTCTTTTACCCTTTCGGTATAAGAGATGCCCGCATTTAATAGGTTGTAACTTGGCGCTGGACCTTGTTCCCAGTTGGCAAGCTGATTTTGCTGATAGCTATAAATGTATGTGGCATTAGTTAACCAGCCATTGCGTTGATGGGCTATCTCAGCGCCCAATCTTGGGGCGGGCTGGAGGGGCAGATTACCACCTGCATCAAAAGTTCCGCGAGAGGCATCGCCAAATATCCGCCCAGCCAAACCATTCTGCTTCCAGTTATAAGTCAACTCTCCTTCTATGCCTTTAATGGTTGCGGCGGCTTGCTGAGCGGTGACCACACTAAAGCCATCACCTTCAGCACCCCCATTACTAATCGCTGCACCAGTGTAGTAACCATAAATATAGTTACTAAAGCGATTGGCATATGCACTGGCTTTGCCACGCATTAATCCACTGGTTTTCTGGATATTAAATTCTAGATTATGCGAAGTTTCTTTATTCAGATTCGGGTTGCCAATATCAAAGGTGGCGGTCGATTCATGTGCGCCATAAGAGTAGAGTTCTTGTGCGCTTGGTGCTCTTTGAGAAACGGTATAAGCCACCCCAGCACCATGACCTTGCATAAAATTCCATAAACCACCTGCAGAATAGGACAGTAAATTAAATTGGCGATTTTGTAGAGTAATGGATGGCGTGGTACCGGCGGGATCCACGGTGGGTTGAGGCTCTAGGGTAGTTGAGGTATTGGGGTTTTGCGCTACGTTGTTATAGCGAAGACCCATATTTCCTTGCAATGTTTTCCATTGACCTTCTTCAATCCAAAAGAGGGCATTGGAATTGGTTCTGGTTGGCGGAACAATGGCATAACTTCCAGAGCCAACTTCAGTGGCATTGAGCGAGGCCGCAGCAACTTGCGCACCAAAAATACCTTTCCAACCTGCTATGGGATTGTGAGCTAATTCAAGACG
>CAIKGX010000199.1 GCA_903827075.1 uncultured beta proteobacterium
ATATACTATATTAATATAAAATAAATTGCAATGGACTACACCCCTTTTATCAGCCCTGCTCTGGGTATCCTCGTTGGCATATTGATGGGCCTTACTGGCGCTGGGGGTGGGATTTTGTCAGTTCCGCTATTGATCTTCTTTCACCACCTTACTGTGGCACAGGCCGCACCCATTGCCCTGTGTGCGGTAGCTTTAGCTGCTAGCGTGGGCGCCCTCTTAAGCCTCAAACGCAAAATATTGCGCTATAAGGCTGCAGGTTTAATGGCAATTTTTGGTCTCATACTCTCTCCATTAGGACTCTGGTTGGCACCAAAAATACCCAATGCTCCTTTACTCATCCTATTTAGCTGCACCCTATTCTTCGTGGCCATTCGTGTTTATCGACAGGCTTGGAATGAACTTCGGGGTATTCCTGACAATATAGATAAACCGCCACCCTGCCTGATGAACCCCTCTATCGGCAAGCTGAAGTGGACGCTACCTTGTGCCCGCGCTCTCCTGTTTTCAGGTGGCTTGGCTGGCTTTTTATCGGGGCTACTCGGTGTTGGCGGTGGATTTATCATCGTTCCAGCCTTAAAACGCTATACCGATTTACCAGTGCAATCGATCGTAGCTACCTCATTAGGTGTACTTGCCATTATTACAGGGGGTGGCGCCATCTTTGCTGCAGCTAGTGGAAACTTAAATATAGACATTGCCGCCCCTTTTGCACTTGCTGCGCTTGGCGGGCTTTTGCTAGGCCAGGCTCTAGGCAAAAAAATGAGTGGCCCTAGAATTGCTCAGATTTTTGCACTGCTTACCTTGGTGATTGCTAGCGGTCTATTCGTCAAAGGCATGGTCAATATCAGTAGTTAATAGCCTTAGTAGAGCCCTATTAGTAAAGCCCAATCCGTTAATTTATGATGGGTAGTATGAAGCGTCCATTTGTCACTGCCCTGCTTATACTAAGCATAAGTCTATTAGGAATCTTGCTAATGTCTGTCGATAAAACCAGTCGTTTTTTGCCAATGCCGGTCACTGCTATCTCTGGAACGGTCAGCAATCTCCACAATGAACTTCTAGAGTACGTTAATCCAGAAAAACCGACTCACGATCACTCTTCCGTCTATTACCAGCGCTTCTTTATTTCTCAGTTCACTTTGGATGGACAAACTATTGAAGCCAAGTTTTCTACTCCAATGACCATCCAAGATGGTGATGTCATGACGGTATCTGGTTACGCTAAAGGCAATACATTTCAGGTGCTGGCCTATACCAATCAGACCCAGAACATCAGCCATCATGAAAACTGGATCGTTCTTTGTATTGGCGCCCTTTTCTTTTTGGCTGTAGCCATCGGTCTTCTCAACTCTGAACTAGTAATTGAAGGCGCTCTAGTACCGAAACTGTTTCTGTTTGGCTTTACCTTAGTGGCAATCTACATGGGCTATCGCGCTCTATTAATTCGGGAAGCCCTAAAACTATTGCAGCAGTAAAAAGAAAAAGCCCTTTGCTTTTTATCGCTCAGGGCTTTGGAATACTACCAATACTGTCTATAACTTAGTGACCACTTCCCCCTAAGTAGGCTGCCTTAACAGCAGGGTCATCTTTGAGTTTGCTAGCGGGACCATGGGTGGCGATCTTACCGTTCTCCAGTACGTAACCATAGTCAGCAACGTTTAAGGCGGCGGCGGCAAACTGCTCCACCAATAACATGGTGACGCCTTGAGACTTGAGGTTGGTAATAATCCGAAATACTTCCTCTACCAAGATTGGCGCCAGACCCATTGACGG
>CAIKGX010000200.1 GCA_903827075.1 uncultured beta proteobacterium
ACCACCATCTGATAATTTGGATGGTGTGAACCAAATAACGGCGAAACTTTACCAGAAGAAATAGAGATAAGGCGCATAAGTATCCAGAGCTGATAAGATCAAATTATCAATTGAAGTAGGTTAAGCAGAAAGAGAATGATGCATCTTTATAAAGTACTGGCGGCGATTTTCCTCGGTGTATTAGTGAATCAGATGGCTTTTGCTAAGTGGGATGAAGAACGCGATGTCACCACCAACGGTAAAGATGAATTGGTCTATTACTATAAGACTAATGAACAAGGTCAGAAACTCGTGTTGGATAAGTATGTAAAGCGCCTCATATTTATCCAGCCAAATCGCCTCCATAAGCGAACCATCCGGCAGATTAAGGTGGATGGTCAGCCCATTGAAGTGATGAGCGACCCCTTTTCGCGCTTCCCGGAGCAGACTGCCATCACGTTTGAAAATAAGGATGAGACTCTCAAGAAATTATTTTTAGCGAAGAAAATTGAGGTTTTTGTGCGGTTTAATCGTGATGAGACTGTGAGTATCTTTCAAATCAAGTAGCAAACCAATAACGGTAGGGATTTAAGTAGATTATTTTTCCCACTGAGCTTCATAGGCTTTAATTTTTTCTGGCCCTAATTCCGCCAGATACTTATTAAAGTCATCTCGAATTGGCGAGCCTTTTACAAAAGCAAAGCCTAATTTATCGGCATAAGGAATTTCATAGCTACTTTGCACTGGCATATGTAATTTATTGACATAGCTTCTCAACATAGAGCTGTCTACAAATACCAAATCAAGATTGCCATTATTGAGATCGGTAAGGGCTTCGCTATATGACGGATAAAGTTTCACTTGGCCCACTGAATAAATACCTTTAGGTTGCCATTCATTTTCAACGTACCCCATAAAGACTGCGCCAGTAGGAAAGCCAATAGAATATTTTTTGAGTTGGTCTAAGTTGGTGATGCGGATATTACGTTTTTTAAGACTAACCAAGTCCCATGCATTTTGGATGTAGGGGTTGGAAAACTCCATCACCTGCATTCTTTTCTCAGTGATGGAAATGCCAGAAAAGGCGACATCTGCTTGACCGCTTGCCACTGCACCAAGCATACCTTGAAAGTCATATGATTTAAGGTTGTAGGTATAGCCACGTGATTCACAAAACCCCTTAAATATTTCTAGGTCAATACCTACCGGCTGGCCCTGTTCCTCAAACATCAGCGGCGGCACTGTGGGTGCAATTGCTACCTGCAACACTTTTGGTGATTTGTTATCAGATTTAGAGCAGCCAATCGAAAGCAGGGTTGCTAGGAAGCAAAATCCTATAAGGAGGGTTTTGGCAATCAATCTAGGTATATTCATCAATTATTTTCCATTAATTAAAAGAGATGTTTTTGCTCTTGCCCATCTCTTCTGGTCAGGGTTGTGAAAACTTTACCATCACTACCAAAGCCACTAATTTCTTTTGCTTAGGGCAAATTTGAGGAATGGGAGCAAATCAGTTAAAATAATCAGTTCGGCGATTTAGCTCAGTTGGTTAGAGCGATGGAATCATAATCCACAGGTCCGGGGTTCGAATCCCTGAATCGCCACCAAATCAAGAGGCCATTGCCCACCGGCAGTGGCCTTTTTCTTAAGTAGTCTAGCTTGGGCTTATTTCATGGCTAAATTTTGGAATTTTGTGCTCTTCCAGGTGGGCTGGTTTGCTTGTGTAATCGGGGCCGCCAATAACCAAGTCTTTTGGGCCGTATTCGTTACAGCGATCTATATTGCTTTTCATATTTGGCGCTCACACTTTCCTTTTTTAGAGTTTAAGCTAATATTCAAGGCAGTTATATTCGGAGTAAGTGCTGACACACTTATTGCAAATCTGGGGTTTTTGAGCTTTCAAGATGCTTGGCCCAGCACCTACTTGTCGCCTGTTTGGATGTGGGTTCTTTGGGCCTTAGTCGCTAGCACTGTAAATGGGTCTTTATCTTGGTTACAGGGCAAACCCATTTTAGGAGCTTTGTTAGGGGCTATTTGTGGCCCCCTTTCCTATGAGGCGGGCATTCGCATGGGAGCTGGCTCATGGGGAGTTCACGGGCAATTGGGCGGTCTTGTGCTCCTGGCAATCGTTTGGGGTGCGGCAATCCCCCTCTTTTTTTACTGGCAGCGACAACATATAGGAACGAGGCTAGAGCAAAATCAGTAAATTCTTTTTAAAAGTTACTTGCAAATAGTACTGTTTTTATATACAGTAAGTTTTATGTTGACGAAAACCTCAAAAAACTCAAAAAACAGCCTTATAAATAGTGAAAAGGGATTAAACATGGCCTTGGACGATAAGAAAAAATCAGCCTCATCAGAATTTGAAGGAATGAGCGGAGAAAAGCAAAAGGCATTGACTGCGGCCTTGGCGCAAATTGAGAAACAATTTGGTAAGGGCTCAATCATGAGATTGGGCGATGCAGAAATTAATCAAGATATTCAGGTAGTTTCCAGTGGCTCTCTTGGTTTGGATATTGCCTTGGGAGTGGGTGGTTTGGCACGCGGTCGCGTCATTGAGATTTATGGTCCAGAATCATCTGGTAAAACTACATTAACCTTGCACGCTATTGCTGAAATGCAGAAGTTAGGTGGAACTTGCGCATTTATTGATGCCGAGCACGCCTTAGATGTGCAGTACGCCTCACGACTAGGCGTTGATGTGAATAATCTGTTGATCTCGCAGCCTGATACTGGCGAGCAAGCATTGGAAATTGCCGATGCATTAGTGCGATCAGGGTCGATTGATTTAATTGTTATTGACTCGGTAGCCGCACTAGTTCCAAGGGCAGAGATCGAAGGTGATATGGGAGACTCATTACCAGGTTTACAAGCCCGCTTAATGAGTCAGGCCTTACGAAAGCTCACTGGTGCGATTAAGCGCACAAATACAACGGTTATCTTTATTAATCAGATTCGCATGAAGATTGGTGTCATGTTTGGGTCTCCTGAAACAACTACTGGCGGTAACGCTTTGAAGTTCTATGCATCCATGCGCTTAGATATTCGTCGTATTGGTAGCATTAAAAAGGGTGATGAAGTAGTTGGTAATGAGACTCGCGTCAAGGTTGTGAAGAATAAGGTATCCCCACCGTTCCGGGAGGCTATTTTTGACATCATGTACGGCGCTGGCATTTCAAGAGAAGGCGAAATCATCGATATGGGTGTTGAGGCTGACTTGGTTGAGAAGTCGGGCTCTTGGTATAGCTATAACGGTGACCGTATTGGGCAAGGCAAAGACAATGTTCGTGAGTTCTTGAAAGAGAATCCAGCAATTGCCAAAGATATTGAGGCAAAGATTCGTGCAAAGTTAGGCGTAAAAGCAGGCTCTGCAGTAGTCAGTGATGTACTGAGCGAAGAAGAGGAAGTCGAATAGCGCGATGTCAGAGTTAGGCGGT
Organism: uncultured beta proteobacterium; assembly: GCA_903827075.1. Taxonomy (GTDB): domain Bacteria; phylum Pseudomonadota; class Gammaproteobacteria; order Burkholderiales; family Burkholderiaceae; genus Polynucleobacter. The sequence continues at coordinate 3,417 of CAIKGX010000200.1, forward strand.
AGTACCAAACAAGGCCCGAGTCTTAAAGCTCGGGCTTTGCGCCTTCTATCTTTGCGTGAGTACAGTCGTAAGACTTTAGGGGCAAAACTGGAGGAGTCATTAGTTAGGTCTGCTAAATTTGGGAGGGGCTTAGTAGAAGAATCAGCCTCTTCCAAGCCACGTCTTGAACAGATTGAGGCCGTGCTGGATGATTTTGAGGCTCGTGGATGGCTTTCAGACGATCGTTTTGCAGAGGCCCTAGTTCGCCGCAGAAGTGAGCGTTTTGGGGCAAGAAAAATTCAGGATGAATTACAGCGAGCAGGGGTGGATTCCTCAAAGACGGTAGATCTTCTTAAAACCCTAAAGGAAACCGAGTACCAACGAGCTTATGACCTCTGGCTGAGAAAATTCGGCACACTCGCAGAAGAGCAAAAAGAGCGGGCCCGGCAGTATCGATTTTTGGCATCTAAGGGCTTTAGTAGTGAGATCATCTCCAGGGTCGTGGCCGGTCGCCCTAACTAGGGCAATTACGGAGCTAAAAATGGCAAATGCCGCGTTGCAGCATGATAGACTTATAAAGTCGGTCTAACCGTTCACATTTATTCTATTTAGCTTAATTTAGCTATTTCATGGGTAGGTATGAGATTACGGTGATACCGGATTTATTAATCCTCATCGCTTGCTAAAAAAGACACCGTTTCGGGAGTAATTATGAAAATTCACGAGTACCAAGGCAAAGAACTTCTGCGCCAATTTAATGTGCCAGTTCCAAACGGCATTCCTGCTTTTAGTGTTGATGAGGCAATTAAAGCTGCCGAACAATTGGGTGGCCCAGTATGGGTTGTGAAAGCACAAATTCATGCAGGCGGTCGCGGTAAAGGCGGCGGCGTAAAGTTGGCAAGAAGTATGGATGAAGTGAAGAAATATGCTTCTGAAATTTTAGGTATGCAGCTAAAGACCCATCAAACTGGTCCAGAAGGTCAAAAAGTAAATCGTCTTTTGATCGAAGATGGTGCGGATATTAAAAAAGAGTATTACTTCAGCATCGTTACAGACCGTGGCACACAAAAAAATGTGATCATGGCTTCTAGCGAAGGCGGAATGGATATAGAAGAAGTTGCCGAGTCTCATCCTGAAAAAATTATCAAAGTATTTGTTGATCCAATAGTTGGTTTAACAGATGCTGATTGCGGCATTATTGCCAAAGGTATTGGCGTTCCAGAAGCGTCGATTCCAATGGCGAGCGATGTATTTAAAAATTTGTATAAGACGTACTGGGATACCGATGCTTCATTGGTAGAAATCAATCCATTGATTCTGGAAGGTAACGGCAAAATTAAAGCATTGGATGCTAAATTTAACTTCGATCCAAACGCTCTATATCGTCATCCAGAAATCGTTGCATATCGCGATATTGATGAAGAGGATGCGGCTGAGATTGAGGCTTCCAAGTTTGACCTTGCCTATATTTCATTAGACGGCAATATCGGTTGCTTAGTGAATGGTGCTGGCTTGGCGATGGCTACGATGGATACCATTAAGTTATTCGGTGGTGAGCCAGCGAACTTTTTGGATGTAGGCGGTGGCGCTACAGCAGAGAAAGTGACGGAAGCATTCAAGATCATGCTCAAGAACAAGAGTGTAGAGGCGATTTTGGTAAATATTTTCGGCGGCATTATGCGTTGCGATGTGATTGCTGATGGTGTGGTTACAGCATGTAAGGCAGTGAATTTGACTGTGCCTTTAGTTGTGCGCATGAAGGGTACAAATGAAGAGTTGGGCAAGAAAATTCTTACAGACTCTGGTTTGCCAATTATTAGCGCCGATTCAATGGCTGAAGCTGCTACTAAGGTAGTTGCTGCTGTTGCCAAAAACAAATAATCAAGGAATTTCAATATGTCTATTTTGATTAATAAAAACACCAAAGTCATTACACAAGGTATTACCGGTAAAACAGGTCAATTCCATACTGAAAAATGTCAAGAGTACGCAAACGGCAAAAATTGTTTTGTTGCTGGGGTTAATCCAAAAAAAGCTGGTGAGTCTATTTTTAATATTCCCATTTTTGGATCAGTTAAAGAGGCTGCCGCGCAAACCGGTGCAACTACTTCTGTAATTTATGTCCCGCCTCCTGGAGCTGCTGCCGCAATTTGGGAAGCAGTTGAGGCCGATCTTGATTTTGTGATCTGTATTACCGAAGGCATTCCAGTCCGCGATATGTTGGAATTGCGTAATAAGATGACGGCAAAAGAAGCTGCTGGTGGTAAGAAGACGTTATTGCTTGGCCCTAACTGCCCAGGAATTATTACTCCAGATGAAATTAAGATTGGCATCATGCCCGGCCATATTCATAAGAAGGGTCGCATTGGAGTTGTTAGCCGTTCTGGAACCTTGACTTATGAAGCTGTGGGTCAATTGACTGCAATTGGCTTAGGTCAATCTACTGCGGTTGGTATTGGTGGTGACCCCATCAATGGCTTAAAGCATATTGATATTATGAGAATGTTTAATGAAGACCCAGAAACCGATGCCGTAATCATGATCGGTGAAATCGGCGGTCCTGATGAAGCTGAAGCAGCTCTCTGGTGTAAAGAGAACATGAAAAAGCCGGTTGTTGGCTTTATTGCTGGCGTAACAGCCCCTCCTGGAAAACGTATGGGCCATGCTGGCGCATTGATTTCTGGTGGTGCCGATACAGCGGATGCAAAGCTCGCTATCATGGAAGAGTGTGGCTTTAAAGTAACAAGAAATCCATCTGAAATGGCTGCTTTGTTAAAAGCCATGTTGTAATCAAAAAAAGGCATGCTGTAATCCAGCATGCCTTTTGTAGCACCATGTAGTTAAAACATAAAAAAGTACGGAGACAATATGGATTTTTCAGCATTTTCTGATGCTACGTTTTGGGCAGCTTTACTCTCAATCATCGTAGCCAATATTTTGCTATCTGGAGATAACGCAGTAGTGATTGCATTAGCATCACGCAATTTGCCTCCAGCTCAGCAAAAGAAAGCCATTTTTTGGGGCAGTGCAGCCGCTATCATTTTGCGCGTTGTTTTGACAATTACTGCATTGCAGTTGTTGACATTGCCTTACTTAAAGCTCATTGGCGCAATTCTGCTTATCTACATCGGCGTTCAGCTTTTGGCTGATAGCGAAGGTGAAGAGGACATGAAGGCGGAGTCCAATATTTGGGCTGCCATTCGCACAATCTTGATTGCCGATCTAGTGATGAGTTTAGATAACGTGATTGCCGTTGCTGCTGCAGCACAAAAAGGCCCCGAAGAAACTCGCCTTTTGCTTCTGATTATTGGTTTAGGCATGTCAATTCCTTTGATTATTTTTGGTAGCACTATGCTGCTAAAAGTAATGGAGCGTTTCCCAATCATCATCACTTTGGGTGCGGGATTGCTTGGATTTTTGGCTGGCGGTATGTTGGTCGATGATCCAGCGATCAAAGATAGTATTCAAGCTGCACTTGGCGATGCGAAGTTAGCCTTTGAAATTATCGGGGTTGTTCTGGTCATTGTTGTTGGCACCTTAATGAAAAAAAGGAACGCTAAAAAACACGCAGCGTAATTTCTTTCTGCATTAAATAGAAAAGCTGGCGTTTAAAGCCGGCTTTTCTTACTTCTGCGTATCTTGAGATCAAGGGGTATAGACTGGATGATGAGGTATTTCAACTCAGGGGCCAAAAGATATGCATATTGAAATAAAGCTAGAGCAGGGGGAGCAACACAAGGATCAACAGGAGTCTGGATTCACGCTGATTGAAGTCATGGTGGTAGTGGCCATCATTGGCATCTTGGTGGCTGTAGCAGTTCCTCAATATCAAGATTACATTGCACGCAGCCGCATTGTTGAAGGCATGAATTTATCCTCCAGTGCAAAATTGGCTGTTACAGAGGCATTTGCTAGCCGCGGAACAGTGCCAATGGATGATGCCACTCACGGCTCATTTACTTTTACACCTACCCGTAGTGTAAAACTGATTGAGATTACACCTTCTGGCGTGATTGCAATCGACTATCAAAATAGTGTCGCCCCCGAGGGTAAAAATACCTTGCATCTGGTGCCAACTAACGAGCCAGATGCGAATGTACCTAAAGCGCTTGATCTTTCGAAAGCTGAGGGATCTACCTGGGCTGGTGGTTGGTCATGCCGCTCGACTGAAACCAATTTATTGTCTCAACTACTTCCCTCTGAGTGCAGGATAGGTAAGTAAGCAATAGATTGCAGTAAGTAGCGATGTAGGTCATAGCCACCCAAGGGTGGCTAAATTATTTCTTACGCAGCCTTCCACTCCCCAGACTTGCCACCACTCTTTTCCAAGAGCTTGATATCACCCATCACCATGCCACGGTCTACTGCTTTGCACATATCGTAGATTGTGAGTAGGGCAACTTGGACTGCGGTGAGGGCTTCCATTTCTACGCCAGTGGGTCCCGTAGTTTCTGCTCTGACTTGGCAGCGAATACTACTTTCTTCCTTGTTCAACTTAAACTCTAGGCTTACATGGCTTAGGGCTAAGGGGTGGCAGAGCGGAATAAGGTCAGATGTTCTCTTGGATGCCTGAATACCCGCTATACGGGCAATACCCAAGACATCCCCCTTTTTATGCGCTCCCATCTCGATCAATTGGAAGGTTTCAGGAAGCATCGTAATCGTACCAGTAGCAATAGCAATTCGGTGGGTATTGGGCTTATCGCCAACATTGACCATGTGGGCTTGTCCGTTGTCATCAAAATGAGTTAGTTTGTTCATGGGATAAGTTTTACCATATAGGAATGGAAGTGCAAAACATAGCAAATTACCCCTCTTTATTTCATCGAATTCTGGCTAGTCAGCTCATTCTAGTAATGGCGTTTTCTGGCGCCGGGTCTGTTTTTGCTGCTGGCCAAGCCACCTCAACAGTGTCTAGCGATGTCTCAGTACAAGGGGATTCTGCTGCTTTGCAAAATATCGGAAGGGCCATGCAATCTCCAGAAGCCAGATCATCCAATTTACCTCCGCGCCCTCAGAATCTGAGTCAGCCAACTTTTGTATTGCCCGATATGGGCGACCCTGGTGGAGATAGCTTAAGCCGTTTGGATGAGAAAAAGTATGGCGAAATGATTATGCGTCAGATTCGACCAGATCCCGATTATTCAAATGATTTGCCGATTTATGACTTCTTAAATCAAATGGAGCGTCGTTTGTTGCAGGCTGCCAAAAAGTTGCAGTTAGGCGGTGCGAATGAGCAGGGTAGTGGGGCTTATAACTTTGAAGTATTTGCTGTAAAAGATAGCAGCATTAATGCGTTTGCATTACCTGGTGGGTTTATTGGTTTTCATACGGGATTATTAACGAGTGCCGAGTCAGACTCAGAAGTGGCTTCAGTTATGGGACATGAAACCGGCCACGTTTTACAGCGGCATTTAGCGCGTCAAATGGATCAGCAAGCTACTAATACCATGATTGCTTTGGCTGGCATTCTTCTTGGTGCATTAGCAGCATCTCGCAATCCTGGAGCTGCCTCTGGATTGATGCAAGGTGGTCAGGCAGTTGCTGTCAATAACCAGCTTTCGTATTCTAGAGATGCAGAGCGTGAGGCAGATCGCATTGGTTTTCAGATCTTAGCAGCAAGTGGTTACGACGTAAGTGGTGCCCCTGGGTTTTTCCAGCGTCTGCAAAAAGCAACTGGAATCATGGATAGCGGTGTGCCCTCCTATGTGCGTACCCACCCATTAACCACAGACCGAATTGCTGACATGCAAGATCGGGCGCGCAATGTACCAGCTAGAAATGTTTCTACGGCGATTGAGTTTTATTTTATTAAAGCGCGTGCTCGCATGGAGCAGTCGGGAAGTTCTAGTGGCATGTATGATCTCAAGAATACTTTTGAGGGTTTTAGCAAGCAAACTATAGTAGGCAAACAAATCGAAGGCTATTATGGTTTAGCACTCATTGCTCAAAAGCAAGGGCGTATTGACCAGGCTGAAAATTATTTACAGCAAGCTCGTAATCTCGCTAATAGCGCCAGCGCACCAGGATCCCCCATTCAGAGACAGTCCTTATCATTGGACATTACTGCTTCTGAATTGGCGCTCGCTAAAGGTAAAAGTGAAGAGGCTTTGCGGATTGCCCAAACCACTTTGCAAGCGTATCCCCAGTCTTATGCTGCTGGCGCAGCGATGATGAATGCATATCTAAAATTAGGTCGCACCAATGATGCGATCACTTGGCTTAAAGCGCGTACTAGATCACAGCCCAATGAAGTAGTTTGGTGGACGCTACTCTCTAGTGCTTATGATCAGGATAAGAATGTACCCATGCGTCATTACGCTCTAGGGGAAAAATATGCACTTGAGGGTGCGTGGCCTTCTGCTATTGAACAATTGAAAATAGCCAGAGCATCTGGGGGCGCTAATTTTTATCAGAATTCAAGTATTGATGCGCGCTTGCGAGAAATGCAAAGACAATATCAAGAAGAGCTTAAGGAGCAGGGCAAGAGAGCTCCAGGTTAGTCAACTGGGTTTTTGATGTAGTGAAAGCGTTCACTTAATTCTTTAGAGTGAATAGCTTCTAGTGGTAATGCTTGACCATTCCAATTCCATGACCCCCTAAAACTACAGGCCTCTTCATGTATCTTTGCTAGATCTGTAAATAGGCCTAGGTCATGATCTAGCAGCAGGGCAACAGTTAAACAATCTTTTTGGGCGAATTGGTCTTCATCTGCCATCTCGTAGAGTGTCTGCTGAAGGTGGCCCGCAATGTAAATATTACCTGTCTCGTCACTAAGCGCGGCTTGAGGATGCATTGCAGTATCACATTGTGTGAGTAATTTCATACCAGTGTCACTTGGGCTAATTCGTGCAATCCACGGAGTAGCATCTAGCGTAATGAAAACGCGCTGCGGCCCATTTTGAAAAAAGTATCTGCCCAAAGAATCGCAAGCATAGTTTCTAGAAATGAACTCATTTAAGGCGCGGTGTTGAATAATATTGCCAGGCAGCCTGTTTTCTTGGGCATATTCATCTCGCATTCGCCATTGACCTCGGCGATCTAAGGCAAGCCAGCCAAAGCAATGGGGAACATTAGGCCACTTTACGAGTGACCGAATTACTTTCTCATCCATTGGCTTGAGAATGTTTGATGATAATTAGTGCAGACCGTGTGGCGTAGAGGGTGCATCAAAGGTATCCGCAGTTGAATGGCTAGCATGCAAATGGGCGATGCGCCAACCCTGACTGTCTTGAAGTAATACGAGCGTAATATTTAAAAAGAACGCTGCTTCAATTTGATCTGCCCTCAGATGAACTGCTTCTGTGGTGTCATAAATTGCCGCACCCAAAACGGAGTGACTAATGCAAGCAATCGGCTCAAGAAAGAGTGCTTGCTTAGCTAGCAAACGTTCAAGGCCAGCGCGAATTTCTGCATGTCCACTAAGACGTTGTCCTTCTGGCAGAACACAGGTAATGGAGTCATCATCCAACCAAATTGCCAGCGCCCCTTTCACATCTCGATGCTTTAATGATTCACGTAAGGCATCTACTACTTCATCAGCATTGTGAAAGAGTCTGGCAAGTTTTGGCATGGCTTACTTTCTGATGGCGGGAAATGAGTGAAGCGACTGAATGGTGTTGAAGACGTCTTCCGGAAGAATTTCTTTTAAACATTGTAGATGCCCTAAGGGACATTCTCTTTTATGACAGGGACTGCAGGGAAGATTAAGCCAGAGTACTTTAGCCTGATCAGATAAAGGGGGTGTGTGATGTGGATCACTAGAGCCAAAAATGGCTATCTGAGAAACTTTTAGTGCGGCACCAATATGCATAAGGCCTGAATCATTACTGACTAAGGCCTTACTGATACTAATCAGGGCGATAGCTTCATCTAGAGAAGTCTCCCCACACCAGTTATGTAGATTGGGGTGATCTTCTGCTTGAGTGCTGACACTCTGAGCAAGAACATGATCCCCTTTACTTCCTAATAGGATGATGTGATTACTGAGATCATTGGCAATCAGATCTTTAGCTAGCTTTGCAAAATGTTCTGTTGGCCAGCGTTTGCTTGGGCCGTATTCTGCACCAGGGCACAAAACGTAAATGTGTTGTTGATCAATCCCTATATTGATTAATTTATGAATAACTGATTGCTTTGCGGCAATGGGAACTTGAAGTACAGGATTTGGCGCATCAAAGTTAGCAAGCTCAGTTGCATTCTCAAGAAGAGCGGCAAGAGCAAAGTAGTGCTGCGCCATGGGTGGGCGGTCGACCTTACTTGGATTATTTAGGGAGAAATTGATTAAGCCAAACCGCATTTCACCGCGGTACCCTATTCGAAACGGGATATTGGCAAGCCAAGGAATCAGTGCAGACTTAAGGCTATTGGGCAGAACAAAGCAAGCATCGTATCGCGTAGTTTGAATTTGTTTTGCCAATTCTTTCCGTAGTTGCCATTGAAGCTTCCTATGCTCTAAGCTTGTCTCAATCACATGATGCACTTCAATACAGGCGCGATAAATAGGCGCTACCCATTTACTGGCTAGTACATCAATTTGTGCTTGTGGGTGTTTTGCTTTGAGATGTGCCAACAAGGGTTGGGACATCACTGCATCACCAATCCAGTTAGGGGCAATAATCAGAATACGCTTCATGTCATGTATCCCGACACAGCATCCCTTGCGGGATGCTGAATGGGTTTAGTGCCCGTGGGGCTCGGTACCCGGAATGAGTTTATATTCAGTGCCGCAATAAGGACACTTCGCATCACCCGTTTTGGTGATATCTAAAAATACCCGTGGATGAGAGTTCCAACTGGGGGTTTTATTGGTAGGGCAATGCAAAGGCAAATCTTTGCCATCGATCATTACAGCTTGAGCTTGACTCATCTTCAGATTCCTTTTACTTTACGTAAGTGAGCCACGACTTGTATTTGTCGCTTCTACCGTAGACTGCATCAAAGTAGGTCTTCTGAATTATCTCAGTAATGGGGCCACGCTTGCCATCGCCAATGGTGCGATCATCTAATTCACGAATAGGCGTAACTTCGGCTGCGGTGCCAGTAAAGAAGGCTTCATCAGCAGAATAGATCTCATCGCGAGTAATACGTTTTTCGCGTAATTCATAACCGAGATCTTTCACGATTTCAATAATGGAGTCACGGGTAATACCATCTAAGCAAGAAGCCAAGTCAGGGGTATAGACAATCCCATCGCTCACCATAAAGACGTTTTCACCAGAACCCTCGGAAACATAACCCTCGGTATCAAGCAATAGGGCTTCATCATATCCATTAGCCGTTACTTCTTGATTGGCCAAAATGGAGTTGATGTAATAGCCTGAGGCCTTGGCGCGCACTAGGGATGAATTCACAAAGTGGCGTGTAAATGAAGAGGTTTTGACGCGGATACCCTTATTTAGGCCATCTTCACCCAAATATGCACCCCATTCCCAGGCGGCAATAGCGGTGTGAATCGTGTTGCCTTTAGGGGAAATGCCTAGTTTTTGGGAGCCAATAAAGATAATAGGTCGGATATAGCAGGCTTCGAGCTTATTGCTATTTACCACCTCAATAATCCCGTTAGTAATCTCTTCTTTGCTGTAAGGCATGTTCATTTGGAAGATCTTCGTTCCATTAAATAGGCGCTTAACATGCTCTGGAAGGCGGAAAATAGCGGTGCCTTGAGGGGTTTTATAGGCACGGATACCTTCAAAAACACCCATTCCGTAGTGGAGGCTGTGGGTGAGCACGTGAACATTCGCTTCACGCCAGGGAACGAGCTTCCCATCGGACCAAATGAAGCCATCGCGGTCGGACATCGACATTTTTTCTACCTTTTGCGTCTGATAAATCGGGTTAATCGGGGCGCCAAGCCGGCAGGTTTTGGGCCTGGGCTCAGAATACGTCCAAGCCTTTATTGTAGAGCAGGCAGGGTAAGTTCTTTGGGCTCAGTTGACCTAGTCGATTTAGAATGGAGCATTCCTCATAAACCACCTTATTTACCCATCCAAATGCCGGAATCCTTATTTAAAGTCAAACGCTTAAGCGAATTAGCCGAATCAGGCCTTTTGAAAGGGAAGCGGGTTTTTATTCGTGCTGACCTCAATGTTCCCCAGGATGATGTGGGCAATATTACCGAAGACACCCGAATTCGCGCCTCCATGCCAGCAGTGCAGATCTGCTTGGATGCCGGGGCTGCCGTAATGGTCACCTCTCACTTGGGGCGCCCAACCGAAGGTCAATTTAAGCCTGAAGATAGTTTGGCTCCTGTAGCCGATCGTATTGCCACCCTCTTAAACCGGAAAGTGCCTTTGATTAGTAATTGGGTAGAGGGCGGATTTGAAGTGAACCCAGGCGATTTAGTTCTGCTTGAAAACTGCCGATTGAACGTGGGCGAGAAAAAGAATAATGATGAGCTGGCAAAGAAGATTGCGGCTCTTTGCGATGTGTATGTGAACGATGCTTTTGGTACGGCGCATCGTGCCGAAGCAACTACCCATGGTGTAGCGAAGTTTGCACCTATTGCTTGTGCTGGCCCTTTAATGGCAGCGGAACTCGATGCCTTAAGCCGCGCCTTAGCAAGTCCAAAACGCCCCTTAGTAGCGATTGTTGCAGGCTCGAAAGTATCATCCAAGCTCACCATCTTGAAGGCTTTGGCTGATAAGGTAGATGAGCTCATCGTAGGCGGTGGTATTGCCAATACCTTTATGTTGGCCAAAGGTTTGCCAATTGGTAAATCATTAGCAGAACCAGATTTGGTAGAAGAAGCTAGAGAGATTATGGAGATCATGGAAAAGCGCGGTGCGCATGTTCCTATCCCTGAGGATGTCGTGGTTGCCAATGAACTTTCTCCATTGGCGCGCGCCAATCGGGTATCAGCAGATCAAGTGGCAGAAGATGACATGATTTTGGATATTGGACCTAAGACAGCCGCGCGTTTATCTACCATGCTTGCTCATGCTGGAACGATTGTTTGGAATGGCCCACTCGGTGTATTTGAAATTGATCAATTCGGTGGCGGCACCAAAATGTTGGCAGCAGCCATTGCGCATTCACCCGCATTTTCTATTGCTGGCGGTGGTGATACCTTGGCAGCAATCGCTAAATATGGAATTGAAAATCAAGTGGACTATATCTCTACTGGTGGGGGAGCATTTTTAGAATTTTTGGAAGGCAAAACCTTGCCTGCCTTTGCAGTTCTTGCCGAAAGAGCGAAAGATTAAATATGTTAAGAGCTACAAAAATCATTGCCACCTTAGGGCCTGCCTCAGAAAAGCCTGAAGTCTTGCGTGACATGATTCGTGCAGGAGTTGATGTAGTACGCATGAACTTCTCCCACGGCACGGTTGCTGACCATAAAGCACGACATGATCTGGTTCGCAGTATCTCTACTGAACTGGGCAAAGAGGTCGGCATCATGGCTGATCTTCAGGGTCCGAAAATTCGGGTAGGAAAGTTTGTTGAAAATAAAATTCTCTTAAAAGAGGGTGAGCAATTTATTTTGGACGTAGCCTGCGAGTTAGGCAATCAAGATAGAGTTGGTCTAGATTACAAAGAATTACCATCCGATGTCCGACCTGGTGATCGCCTTTTGTTGAATGATGGCCTTGTGGTCTTGCGCGTTGAGAGCGTCAAAGGAGGGGAAATTTTTACGCGGGTAGAACAAGGTGGCCCACTTTCCAATAACAAAGGCATCAATCGTGCTGGTGGCGGCTTAACTGCCCCTGCATTGACAGAAAAAGATATTACCGATTTAGATGCGGCCATTGCCATGGGTGTGGACTTTTTGGCGATTAGCTTTCCTAAAGACGGCGCTGATATGGCCTATGCCCGTCAGTTAGCAGATGCTGCTAGTGTGAAATATGGTGTTGGTAAAGTCAAAACTATTGCTAAAGTAGAGCGGGCAGAAGCGATAGAGCCTGCAGCCTTAGCAAGCATCATTGCCGAGAGTGACGGCATTATGGTTGCCCGTGGAGATTTAGCCATTGAAGTGGGTAACCCTGCGGTGCCAGCCCTGCAAAAGCGCATGATCAAGTTGGCCTTAGAGGCAGATAAATTTACGATCACGGCTACGCAGATGATGGAGTCCATGATTAATGCGCCAGTGCCCACGCGCGCTGAAGTGAGTGATGTTGCGAATGCTGTGCTTGATGGCACCGACGCAGTGATGTTGTCTGCTGAATCTGCTGCTGGCTTATATCCAGTACAAACCATTAAAGCGATGGCAGAGATTTGTGTGGAAGCTGAAAAGTCAAATAGTGTGCAATTGGATACGGATTTTTTGGATAAAACATTTACTCGCATTGATCAAACCATTGCGTTGGGTGCTTTATTTACCGCCCATCATTTAAATGCCGATGCTATTGCCGCCCTGACAGATTCTGGTTCAACAGCCATTTGGATGAGTCGTCACAATATTCATGTCCCCATCTTTGCTTTGACTTCGAAGATTGCTACGCAACGATCTTTAAGTACCTATCGCAATGTGTTCCCGATTGGCCTTGATTACACTAAAGACCGAGATACTGCATTGCAAGAGGTGGAGGACTGCTTAAAAAAATTGGGTGCCGTTAAGAAGGGTGGCACGGTTGTCCTGACTTCTGGTGAGCCCATGGGTGAGCCGGGCGGGACAAATACCCTCAAGATTATTCATGTGAAATAAGCTGCTCGTATTGAGAGTATTTCCCTTTAATTTTTTATTTATTAACCTAGAATTAAGAGAACGCCATGGCTTTAGTATCTTTACGACAACTCTTGGATCATGCCGCTGAAAACGGTTATGGCTTGCCTGCATTTAATGTGAATAATTTAGAGCAAGTGACTGCCATCATGGAGGCTGCTAATGAAGCGGATTCTCCTGTCATCATGCAAGCATCTGCTGGGGCTCGTAAATATGCTGGTGAGGCATTCTTACGTCATTTGATCTCTGCGGCGGTTGAAGCTTATCCGCATATTCCCGTTGTGATGCATCAAGATCATGGCCAAAGTCCTGCAGTATGTATGGCAGCAATTAAGAGTGGCTTTACAAGTGTGATGATGGATGGTTCGCTTGAGGCGGATGGAAAGTCCGTTGCCAGTTATGAGTACAACGTGGATGTATCGAGAGAAGTGGTGAAGTTTTCTCATTCGATTGGCGTCACCGTTGAGGCCGAACTGGGTGTGCTTGGCTCACTAGAAACCATGCAGGGTGACAAAGAAGATGGTCATGGTGCAGACGGTCAGATGACTCGCGAACAGTTATTAACTGATGTTGAGCAAGCTGCTGATTTTGTGAAGGCAACACAGTGCGATGCTTTGGCAATCGCCATTGGCACGAGCCATGGCGCATACAAGTTTACTAAGAAGCCTACTGGCGATATCTTGGCAATTGAACGCATTAAAGAAATTCATACCCGCATACCAAATACCCATTTGGTAATGCACGGTTCATCTAGTGTTCCACAAGAGTTACTCGCAGAGATTCGGGAATTCGGTGGTGATATGAAAGAAACCTATGGCGTGCCTGTAGAAGAGATTCAAGAAGGCATTAAGAATGGTGTCCGTAAGATCAATATTGACACCGATATTCGCTTGGCAATGACTGGTGCTATTCGCCGCTACTTTATTGAGAATCCGAGTAAGTTTGATCCCCGCGATTATTTAAAGCCTGCTCGTGAAGCTGCGAAGAAGGTTTGTATTGCTCGCTTTCATGCTTTTGGTTCTGCTGGTCAAGCATCGAAGATTAAGCCGATTTCATTAGAGAAAATGGCTGAGCGTTATAAGAGTGGCGAGCTCGCTCAGATTGTGAAGTGAGATAACTATGGCTGCTTTGTACGCTACATCGATTAAGTCTCTCCCATTACTATCCAAAGGAAAAGTGCGTGATGTTTACGCTTTGGGCGATGACAAATTATTAATGATTACTACGGACCGTTTATCGGCATTTGATGTGGTGATGGGTCAACCGATTCCCGAGAAGGGTGTTGTGCTCAATCAAATGGCCAATTTCTGGTTTGATAAATTATCTGCAGTCATTCCCAATCATCTGACGGGGATTGATCCAGCTACGGTAGTTAATGCTGATGAAGTGGAGCAAGTTCAAGGACGTGCAGTAGTGGCTAAGCGTCTTAAGCCCATTTTGGTTGAAGCAGTGGTGCGTGGTTATTTGGCTGGAAGTGGTTGGAAAGACTATAAAGAAACGGGTTCAGTTTGTGGTATTGCCCTACCTGAGGGTTTAGAGAATGCGCAAAAGCTAGCAGAGCCTATTTTTACTCCTGCCGCTAAGGCCGAGGTGGGTGAGCATGATGAAAACATCTCTTTTGAAAAAGTGATCGAAATGATTGGCGAAAAGTTAGCCAATGAAATTCGTGAGGTGAGTATTCGTCTCTATAAAGAGGCTTCTGAATTTGCCGCTACTCGTGGAATCATTATTGCCGATACCAAGTTTGAATTTGGCCTAGATGATGCTGGGCAATTGGTATTAATGGATGAAATTCTGACTGCCGATTCGTCCCGTTTTTGGCCAGCTGAAACCTATTATGTGGGCGCTAACCCACCGTCTTATGACAAACAGTTTGTGCGTGACTGGCTTGAAACTGCTGTCATAGATGGTAAGGTATGGCCCAAAACCGCTCCAGCACCAGATTTGCCTGCTGAAGTCATCAAGAAGACTGCCGAAAAATATCGCGAAGCCTTAACTCGCTTAACCCAAGAATAAAAGACTGGGATAATAGTGCCTTATTCAAGGATTTCAGGTTTTTGGAGGGGTAAATGAGCAAAAAGCCAATTGTCGGGATAGTGATGGGTTCCAATTCAGATTGGGACACAATGCAGCACGCTGCTCAGATACTAGAACAATTTGGCATTGCACATGAGGCTCAGGTCTTATCTGCCCATCGCATGCCTGATGACATGTTCGAATACGCAGAAAATGCCCGCAGCAATGGTCTTCAAGCCATTATTGCTGGAGCAGGTGGGGCGGCCCATTTGCCAGGTATGCTTGCCTCCAAAACCATTATTCCTGTTTACGGTGTTCCTGTAGCCAGCAAATATTTGCGTGGTGAGGATTCTCTCTACTCCATAGTGCAAATGCCTAAAGGTATTCCAGTTGCCACTTTTGCCATTGGCGAAGCGGGCGCTGCCAATGCCGCCCTCCATGTGATTGCCAGCTTAGCTTTACATGATGAGAGTTTGGCTAAGCAACTTGAAGAGTTTCGTGCCAGACAGTCTGATACTGCGCGATCTATGAATTTGCCGGGATATTAATTAATGGTTGATCGTTTAGAGCCCATTTTGCCGGGTTCGTATTTAGGAATATTAGGTGGCGGACAATTAGGGCGGATGTTCACGCAGGCTGCCCAAGCAATGGGATACAAAGTCTGTGTTTTAGATCCCGGTGCAGATAGTCCTGCTGGGTCTATCGCTGAAAAATTTATCCAAGCTGAATACACTGATTCTGCTGCCTTAAAAGAGATGGCATCTCTTTGCGCATCCGTCAGTACAGAATTTGAAAACGTACCCGCCCAAGCTTTAGATGAACTTGAGTCCTTGGGTGTATTTGTTGCACCTCGCAGCAGTTGTGTGTCGTTAGCTCAAAATCGTGTGGCCGAGAAAAACTTTTTGGCTACCTGGAAAGCAGAAACCAATATTGGACCTGCTCCCCATTGTGTGATTGAGCGTGATGCTGATGTTGAACATGCGCCTGCAGAATTATTCCCAGGAATTTTAAAAACTGCACGAATGGGTTATGACGGCAAAGGGCAAGTCACGGTTTATGAAGTAACTGACCTACTTACAGCTTGGAACGAGCTCGGCCGAGTTCCTTGTGTCCTAGAAAAGCGCATGGATCTGGATTTTGAAGTTTCTGCTTTGGTTGTGCGTGGATATGATGATGCAGTGGTAGCCTATCCTGTCTCTCAAAATATTCATCGCGATGGTATTTTGCATACATCTACAGTACCTGCGCCATCACTGAAGCCGCAGCAAGAGAAAAAAATTCTTGAGGCTGCAAAATCCCTGATTCGCAAGATTGATTACGTTGGCGTTCTCTGCATCGAGTTCTTTGTATTGAAGAGTGGCGATATTGTTGCCAATGAGATTGCACCACGCCCACATAATTCTGGCCACTTTACTATGGATGCTTGCGTGAGTAGTCAGTTTGAGCAACAGGTAAGAAGCATGGCTCGCCTGCCTTTGGGGGACACTCGCTTATTGGCGCCTGTCTCCATGCTCAATTTGTTAGGCGATTTATGGTTTGAGGGTAGCGAAGACCATATTAGAGAGCCGGCCTGGAATCAAGTGCTCTCTCACCCAGATGCAAAATTGCATCTGTATGGCAAGTCTGCGCCACGGATGGGGCGCAAGATGGGCCACATTAATTGCTTAGGCGAGTCTCTTAATCAAGCGCGTCAAAATTGCTCCGCAGTGGCAAGTGAATTAGGGATCGAGCCGTAAGCTGATGTCCACTCATAGTTCCGTAGTCATTGATGAAGCAGTGCAAACTTTGCGTGATGGTGGTTTGGTAGCATTTCCAACCGAGACTGTATACGGCTTAGGGGCTGATGCCAAAAATCCCGAGGCTATTCAGAAGATTTTTACTGCTAAAGGCCGCCCATCTTCACATCCTGTCATCGTTCATTTAGCTGCCCCAGAAAAATTTGACCAGGCTGTCATTGACTGGACTTCATTGGTAAGCCCTTGGGTACGGGATTTATCTGAAGATGCTTTAAAACTGATCAATGCCTTTTGGCCTGGCCCATTAACCTTAGTCTTTAAAAAAGATAAGAGCGTTTTAAACGAATTAACTGGCGGGCAAGACACGGTAGCCATCCGCGCACCAGCGCATCCCCTTGCTCAAGAATTGCTACGTAAATTTAAGGGCGGTGTGGTAGCACCATCAGCTAATCGTTTTGGAAAAATTTCACCAACTAGTGCCGCCGATGTCCGTAGTGAGTTTGAGGGAATGCTGGGTTTAATGATTCTTGATGGTGGTGATTGCGAGGTGGGCATTGAATCCACCATCCTTGATTTATCTTCTGGGGATCATGCGGTACTTCTCAGGCCAGGCATCATTACTCCTAGTGAGATTTTTACCAAAACGGGCATCAAGGTATATCAATCTGGTGACATTGATCAAAATAAAGATGCCGCTGCTTTACCAAGAGTTTCAGGAAGCTTGCGCGCACACTACGCTCCGACAACGCCCTTACGGATGTATTCAGCGGGGAGAGTATTGGATGCTTTAAGTGAATTCCCAGATATCAAATCTCGTGTTGCCGTAGCAGTTTGGGATTCTGATTCTTCATTGAGTCACGAAGGTCATCCATCAGTTCATTTCGAGGAAGTGCTTATCCCAAGTGATTGCGGTACATTTGCCAGTCGCCTCTATCGCTCGTTGCGAGATCTTGATCAACAGGGGTGGGATTTAATTCTGTTTCCTGAGCCACCTCCTGGCGAAGAATGGGACGGCGTCAGGGACCGACTTCAGCGTGCCTGTTTTGGTTCTGGGCCGTCCTCGATTAACCACGACAATAATTGATCGTGAGCCTCTAGACCGCGCCAAGCATTGGGGTGGTTTATGAAAGAAGTAACAGCGTACATTCTTCCAGACTTGCTCATCACGTAGCCAGATATCGCCCTGACATCAGCCAATGATCCCGTTTTAATTCTGGCTTCAGGCTTTTTCTTGAGATGAAGAAACTTTCTAAGCTGTGCCATGAGGCGATTTCTCATTGTGCCATCGGTACCGGCAATGGGTAGGCTGTTATAAAACGTCTCCGCTACAGGTAGATTGCGCGCAAGCAATAGGAGAGAATTCATTTGCTGGGCGGAGATGGCCTCATTACGAGATAAGCCAGAACCATTCTCAATAACTAGCCCCGGAAATTCCAAGCCCAGCTGTTTAAGCCAACTCTGTATGACTATCTCACCATTTTCAGTTGTGGCTGGCTTGCCCATTTTCTCTAAGGCCAAGGTCAGTAGCAATTGCCGGGCCATAACATTATTAGAGTACTTATTGATATCCACTACATCGTCTGCAAGATTAATTCCCTCAAATTGCAGCAGTGGCCTTGCTGTGATGGGCACGGAACCATTAGTTCCTATTGGAGTTTTTACCCAGGTACCCCCTGCCAATTCCCAGGCAGCAGTAAAGCCTTGGGTTAAGAAGGTATTTGCATCTAATGCAACGACGTTGTAGTTCACGCCCTTGCAATCACTTGGGAAAACTCCAGAAAATTGGGCGCTGAGTAATTGATCGGTTTTGGCGTTGTCACCTTCGGGATCTAAATTAAAGCGAATTCCACTTTTCCAACCGTCACAGGGTCTGTCAATCAGCTGCATTTGATTGACTACTTTGAGTTGCGAAAGTGCTGGGGAGTAACTGATATCAATGAAGTCTGCTGTACGGGATTTCCCAATCTGAAAAGAGAGTGTTCTAAATGCATAGAGAAGTGCGTCCGGAGGAACGTTATAGGCGCGCAGGGAT
Organism: uncultured beta proteobacterium; assembly: GCA_903827075.1. Taxonomy (GTDB): domain Bacteria; phylum Pseudomonadota; class Gammaproteobacteria; order Burkholderiales; family Burkholderiaceae; genus Polynucleobacter. The sequence continues at coordinate 21,841 of CAIKGX010000200.1, forward strand.
TCGCCATCGATTGTGTTGTGCTCCATCGCGCTTGGTGCATATGCAGTTCGATCAAAAAATAAATTGCCATCAATTTTCTGGATACCCAAGTTCTGTAGAGCCTTCATCATTTTGGCCAATTCTTCAGGAACTAGCTTGGGGTCTCCGGTTCCTTGAAGATAAATATTACCCTTTAGCACCCCTTGGCGAATAACCCCATCAGTAAAGAGATTAGTGCGCCATCGATATTGCGGCCCCAATATATCTAAACCAGTCAAAGTCGTTAAGATCTTCATGGTTGAGGCGGGGTTCATCGGTGTGGTTGCCCGCCAATCCAATTCTGTCTTCCCAGTACTTTTTCCGGGGTACCCTGGTTTAATTTCCACTACTGAAATGCTGATAGAGTCTTTGGGGATTTGATTCTTCTCAAGGCTGGATGCAACAGCTTTGGGGATATATTGCAAGGCAGTGTCTTGAGAAACAAGGTCTGCAGCTTTTGCTGAAGGGATCAGCAGAAAGCAAATTAACGAAATATATAAGGAATAGCCGATGCGCATTCCTATAGGATAAACCGAGTAAGCCTTATTTTATTGTTAGGGCAATTTATTAGGTTGAATACTTCTTTTGATACTGAGCTATTTTGAGATTTTCTGCGATTAGCAAGGTAATGAACTCATTAATTCGGTCCTTAAGGTCGCCATCCCTCTCTAAATTCTGACAAGCAGCTATAAAACTTTGGGCATTGATGAGTTGAGCGCCACCTTTGACTTTATGGACGAGGCTTTTAAATTGCCCTTCATCTACTGCAGGCTGCTTACACAGTGTATTTAACTCAAGGAGTACATCATCGTGCACTTTTTGGATTTCATCAAGGATGATGCAGATTTGTTTTGGGTCATCTCGCAGTAAGTTTGAAAAGACGTCAAATGAGTAATCGTCTACTCCTTGCTTTGGGCCTACATCACTCACAAGGAAGTAGCGTGCGAGCTCATTTTCTAAAGTTTGCAAGCTTAAAGGTTTAATGAGAACGCCATTCATTCCGGCAGATAAAAATTGGTGACGGGCATCTAGCGCATAGATGTCTGCGGTGACGCCAATAATGATGAGATCTCGATTTCCTTCTGCACGTAATTGTTTGGATAATTCAGAGCCTTGCATACCCGGCATCGATTGGTCAGTCAGCATCAGATCAAAGCGCCGCTCCTTTAATAATTGCAGGGCGCTAATAGCATTTTCGCAAATACAAGTTTGAACCCCTAAAGCCTCTAGCTGTAAAGAGAGGATTTGTCTGCTTGCGGGATGGTCTTCGACTACTAATGCATCAATGATGCGCTCACCCCCATTACCTCTCTTGCGGAGGCACTTTCTTAAAGGGGGTTCAAATAGATCTCCCCCCAAGGAATGCGCAGCTGCAATGCTGGTTCTGGGAAAAGCAATAGAAAAGTGGACGTTACTCCCAAAGCCTGGAGCACTCTCAAAGTAGAGGTGGCTACTCATGGACTCAACTAGATGATTGGTAATTGTCAAACCAAGACCAGTTCCTTTTTGCTGGTCGCTGATATTCCATTCTGTTTGAGAGGGAACTTGCTCAAAGGCTTGGAGCGCAAGCTCAATTTGCTCTGAGCCCATTCCGATCCCAGTATCAATGACGCGAAACTCAATAAGCTGCCCGGCATGATCATCAGCCAATACGACAATAGAAAAATAGATTTCACCTTGGTCCGTAAATTTAATGGCGTTGCTGAGAAGATTTTGAAGTACTTGTCTCAGACGCAAGGAGTCCATCATGAGCACTTCGGCGATACGAGGATCAGTAGAAGTATGAAGTATTAAATTTTGCTTATCGGCAACGGTTGAAAATGCAGAGTGAAGATTTTCAATTAAGAGTGCAAGAGAGCAAGGCTCTAAATTCAGGGTGAGTTTTCCTGCCTCTATCTTTGATAAATCTAAGACTTGATTGAGCATGCCCAAAAGAGATTCTGCAGAGGCGTGAGCGCTTTTTAGTAAAGGTCTTTCTTCCTTGGGAAATTGCGCGCTATTCAATAGCAGCTCTTGAACCCCAAGAATGGCATTCATAGGCGTGCGGATCTCATGGCTCATGGTGGCCAAAAATGCAGATTTAGCCGCATTAGCCTTTTCAGCGATTTCTTTTGATGAAATCATCTCAAGAGTCTGTTGTTTTTGCTGCCAATATTTTCTCTGTAGATGCCAGGCAATTGAACATCCAAGAATAAATAAGAGGAGAGAGGTGATCCAAGGTAAAGCAGTCTGCTGGAGATATGGCTTTTGTGGTGCCATCTCCATATCGTTAAGCCTAAATAGCTCTCGAGACTCTATGGGGTCTAGATCGCTGAGAAAGCGCTCAAGAATATTGTTCAATGGAGTATCTTCGTGAGAAACCAGCCAGCGATAAGCAAATGGCTCGCGACTATATAGTCCATCTACTTTTATATCGGAATCACCTAAGCTGTTAATGAGGTGATGGGCAAGACGAATAGGCATTACCAAGGCATCAATCTCTTTTGCAGCAAGAGCCTTGAATGCTTGTTCTAAGGAGCCTGAAATCTTGCCTTGTTTTGCTGTAGGCGCTGGAGGGTTTTCTAGGCCACGTTCAAAAAAGCTTACTTTTGAGGCGTCAATAGGCTTAGCATTTTTGGTGGTGACGATCGCATCAAACCCCCAGAAGATAGACTCAGAAAGAGAGCCAAATTGTAAAACCTGATCAGTGATTTCTGGAGGATCAATCATGAAGTCCACTTCACCATTGGCTAATTGCTTAAAGCCTTCGTGATCGGACTTTCTCCATTTAGGAACAAATTGTTGTCCAGTAGTTGCCCCTAATTGCAGAAGCAGCCTATGAAATACACCACCTTGCGTATGGTGACTTGATGAGTTTAGATAAGGCGCATATTTTTCATGAATACTAAAACGAACGACCGGATGGGCATCGATCCACTGCATTTCTGGGCGATCAAAGGGGCTTGGGTAAGCCAACCCCCCTGACAGCAAACAGAATATGAACGTAGCGTTCAAAATGAATCGATGCATGTTTAGCGTTAACTTTCGATGATGTGATTGATGCGGCAGAATAAAATAAGGTCAGCAATATTGTTAATACCTAACTTATCAAACACTCTCGTTTTATAAGTCGCAACCGTTTTATTGCTGATATGCAATAAATCAGAAATCTGCTGATTGCTATTTCCCTTACCAAGGTATTTCATGACCTGTAATTCCCGGTCAGAAATGAGTGCCAACTTATCGCCATCACTTAATGAGGTATTGCCATTTTTGCCATGTGTGAAAAAGTTATAGCCTTGCGAAATGGCAACGCAGGCCGCCAAAATCACATCCGCCCCAGCAGTTTTATTCACAAATCCATGGGCTCCTAGTGAACGAACCCTTCCACCATACACAGCCTCATCTAAGCTAGATAGCACCAAGATCCGAATGTCGGGGTACATCAGTCCAATACGCCGAATCACATCAAAGCCATCTGTCTTAGGCATATCGAGATCGAGGATCACCATATTGGGATTGACCTCTTTAATCGATCTAAGGCATTCTTCGCCATGCTGCGCTTGCCCAGCTATTTCAAACAGCAACTGGTCTTGCAACATACTTTTTAATGCCATCAGCATAGCTGGATGGTCATCTACCAACATCACGCGTTTTCTCATTACTTGTCTCCGTTTTGGTTTTTATGAGGGTGCAGCGAAAAAATGGCTTTAGCAATTCGACTATCACTAATGTGTAGGGTTTGGTGACGGCTGACTGGTGGCATCATGAGTCCGCCATAGCAGTGGTCAACTTTTAAGAGCGAGGCATTTTCCAAGTCCTTAACTAGGGTGATATTGCTGGCATAAATTTGGGTTTGCTGACCCTGCACTTGATTAATCAGATCTAATGGCAAGACTTGGGAGCGCAATTGACTCATATCTATATGAATGGCCTCTAATTGCATTTCTTCTACCCAGCGGATTTCTTGCCGTGCTCCAGAAAACTGCATTAAGTGCATTAATACCCCAAGTCGTCTTAGGCGTAATAGCCCTTCTTTACAGGGATGCTCTATATCTGGATCTGGAAGCCGCAGAATACCGAGATTGATTAGTCCTACCGGCAGGCGAGAATTCAGAATAAGGTCGCTGATGGCATCGATGCAATGGCTCGATGCCATTGCATGAATAGGCAGGGGCAATATTCCGGGAATAAAGCGGCCACTGCGATACCAGTAAGAAATAGTATCTAGTCCCTCCATAAATAAACGCAAAAGCTGTGCATCCGTAGAGCTGAGTAATGGTCTGAATAAAGAGCCGGTCAGTTTTGTTCCCTTCAAATTAAAAATGGGTTCGTTACTAATCGCTTGTCGCTTGGACCAGGATTGTTGTTCTTCAAGGGCTTGACTGCTTAAGCCAAGCCAGGGTTCGCCACAGGCATCGCGCACTTCTTGGAAGGGTTTGTTCTTCCATGCCTTTACAAGCGTGTACAGCCGGGATTTCGGGCTCATCAGCATTCTCCAATCAGTGACTGTCCAGTCTAGGCAGGACGGATTGGCGCGGTAAGGGCTTAAGGCTGATTTATCTGTAGGAATTTACCTACTTGCCAGTCCTCATTATAAAAAAATGTGAAGTCCCCATGTAATTTAGGGGGATCTGGCCCTTGAAATCCTCAGAATTGGACCTATATAATCAGCACTCCCTACACGCGAGTGCTAAAACAGGTTTTTAAGTCATTAAATCCCTGCAGCATCCGTGTTAAGAGATTGCAACACATTGTTTTATAAGAGTATTTATTTAGTTAACATTCACTAACTTAGGAGAAGGAATGAATCTGCGTCCTTTACATGATCGCGTAATCATCAAGCGTTTAGATCAAGAATCAAAAACTGCATCTGGAATCATCATCCCTGACGCTGCCGCTGAAAAGCCTGATCAAGGCGAAGTTTTGGCAGTAGGCCCAGGTAAGCGTGATGACAGCGGCAAATTAAATGCACCAGACGTCAAAGTAGGCGATCGCGTGTTATTTGGTAAATATGCAGGACAAACAGTCAAGGTTGACGGCGACGAGCTTCTCGTAATGCGCGAAGAAGACATCATGGCTGTTGTACAGAAGTAATTCGGTATCTAAGAAAGGAATTCAATCATGGCAGCAAAAGACGTCGTATTTGGAGATAGCGCCCGCACCAAGATGGTCGAGGGTGTCAATATTCTCGCAAACGCAGTAAAAACTACTTTGGGACCAAAAGGTCGCAATGTCGTAATGGAGCGCTCCTTCGGTGGCCCAACCATTACTAAAGACGGTGTATCCGTAGCAAAAGAAATCGAACTCAAAGACAGACTTCAAAATATGGGCGCGCAGATGGTGAAGGAAGTTGCTTCCAAAACTGCTGACATCGCTGGTGACGGTACAACTACCGCTACTGTTTTGGCTCAATCCATCGTACGTGAAGGCATGAAATATGTAGTTTCAGGTCACAACCCAATGGATTTGAAGCGCGGTATCGATAAAGCAGTGACGGCTGCTCTCGAAGAACTCAAGAAAATCAGCAAGCCTTGCACAACTACT
>CAIKGX010000201.1 GCA_903827075.1 uncultured beta proteobacterium
CACTGTGCTGGCGTGATAACAACTGGACACCCGCAACTGCTGCTGCAAATTGCGATGGCTGGTTGGCTCCTAAAGCTGCTCCTGGTATTAGCCAAAGCAAGATCACTTTGCAAGCTGACACACTTTATGACTTCGACAAAGCTACATTGAAGCCAGAAGGCATGGCAACTTTAGACAAAATCGCTAAAGATTTAAGCAAGATCAAACTAGAAGTCATTATTGCTGTTGGTAACACCGATAGCGTTGGTACTGATGCATACAACATGGCTCTTGGCCAACGTCGTGCTCAGTCCGTTAAAGCTTACCTAGTAAGCAAAGGTGTTGACGGTAGCCGTATTTACACAGAATCAAAAGGCAAGAGCAATCCAGTTGCAAGCAATGCAACTGCTGAAGGCCGCGCTAAAAACCGCCGCACCGACATCGAAGTTGTTGGTACAGCTGCTGTTAAGTAATTCGCTTCACTCTTAAAAAAGCCCGGTTCTGCCGGGCTTTTTTATTTCCGCTATATTCGTAGTTCACCCATCATCAAGTATTCATCCGCCTTAATCTATATGAACGTCGATCAGTCTGAAATCGCTAAATTTAGCGCCCTAGCCCATCGCTGGTGGGATCCCAACAGCGAATTCAAGCCTTTACATGCCATTAATCCGCTTCGCCTCAATTGGATTAAATCCATCGTCAATATCGATGGCAAGAAGGTTCTGGATGTGGGATGTGGTGGTGGCATATTGGCAGAATCCATGGCTCAATCGGGCGCAGATACCACCGGTATTGATCTTTCAGAAAAAGCACTCAAAGTTGCTGAGCTGCACGCTCTAGAGGTAGGTGCAAACCTGACTTATCGCTCTATTTCAGCTGAGGCTTTAGCGGATGAACAGCCTGAACAATATGATGTGGTCACCTGCATGGAAATGCTAGAGCATGTGCCTGACCCTGCATCGGTAGTACGTGCCTGCGCCAAGTTATGTAAACCAGGTGGCACGCTTTTTTTCAGCACCTTAAATCGCAGCCCCAAGTCCTACCTATTTGCCATTATTGGCGCTGAATATCTTCTTAGACTGCTACCTAAGGGCACTCACGAATACGCTAAATTCATCAAGCCTTCTGAGTTAGTTGCCTTTACCCGTCAGGCAGACTTAGAAATGATTGGCATCAAGGGTATGAGTTACAACCCCATCACTCAGGTTTATAGCCTTGGTGAGGATGTTGATGTTAATTACATGGTTGCCGTGCATAAATGAGCGTGAAGCACTCTGTAAGCCCTTACAGTGGGGTCTTTTTTGATTTAGATGGCACATTAGCCGATACTGCGCCTGATTTAGTGGTGGCCACCAATCTACTGCTTACTGCGCGCAAATTACCTCCCAAGCCCTATGCAGTTTTACGCCCATGTGCATCAGCCGGTGCAAGGGGGCTCATCATGGGCGCATTTGGTATTGATACTGACCATCCTAATTTCATCCCTTTACGCGATGAATTTTTTGCTAACTACGAAAAAGCATTGCTAGTAGATAGCGTTTTATTTGAGGGGATTGAACATCTTCTAAATCAATTGGATGACGCTAAATTGCCCTGGGGAATTATTACCAACAAAAGTGAGCGTTTTACCAATCCCTTAACTGATCTCATGGGTTTACGTCAAAGGGCAGCATCCACCGTTTCTGGCGACACCACAGCATTTTCAAAACCCCATCCCGAACCTATTTTGCATGCTGCTAGACTTGCCCAAGTCGATCCAGCGAGCTCCATCTATGTCGGCGATGACATTAGAGACATCGTCGCCGGTAAAGCGGCTGGAATGCGCACCGTGGCGGCCGCCTGGGGTTATTGTGGCTGCGAAGAGCCTCCTGAGGCCTGGGGTGCAGATTATCTTGTGAAACACCCTTCAGAATTACTAGGAATCATCTTTCCCAATAGGGAATAGAGGCAGCACTTGAAGAAATTGAGCAATTTAAGTCCAGCGGCCTTAAAATAGACCTTCCTATGCAAGCAATCTGGGGTCGACATGGTTTCGACGTGGATTACAAAGCAGCAAGGGCATACCGAGGACCCGTTATCTCGTAAATCAATGGGAATGTAATAACTGCAAACGACGAACGTTTCGCACTAGCCGCTTAATTGCGGTTGCCCCTGAACTGATTCTCTCTTGGGTCAGCTAGCGAAAGCTAGGTCA
>CAIKGX010000202.1 GCA_903827075.1 uncultured beta proteobacterium
GGGTTCTGAGCTGGTTTCTTTTTGAAATCGGGTTTCTTTCCAAACGCCATGATGATTTCCTCTTTAATTTTTCAATTGAATATGGGTGATATGGAAAACCAGTCTTTGATTACGTAGAGTCTTGGGTGCTAAAAATCCTTCAAACACCGCCTTAGCTCCTAAATCCATTTGCTCCAAGCCCTTTTGTATTGGGCCAATTGCTATGGCTTCAACGCTCATCAAAATTTTCCTTGCTACTCCTACCTCGTTTGCTTCGCCACTATGTTCAAGTTGACAATGCATCACCGGTATTCCTGCAGGTGTAAACCGAATTGCGTCTTTAGATACCAAGATTGCAGTGAGGGTGAAATGATTCAACGCCGCTCCGCCACTCTGATCCGTTTTCTAGTCTGTGTATTCCTCTTCAAATTTTTAACTTAAGCTGCAGCTACAGGAGCTTCAGTTTGAGCTGATTTGCGCGCTTCTTCACGTTGCACTTCTTTCATCATGATGGAAGGCTCTGATTCAGCTTTCTTAGTCTTGATGATGAGGTGACGCAAAACAGCATCGTTAAATTTGAATGCATGCTCGAGCTCTTCCAGAGTTTTCTGGTCGCACTCAATATTCATACAAACGTAATGGGCTTTAGCAAGTTTGTCGATCATGTAAGCCATCTGACGACGACCCCAGTCTTCAATACGATGAACTTTGCCGCCAGCAGTAGCTAATGTCGCTTTGTAACGCTCGATCATTGCAGGCACTTGCTCGCTTTGGTCCGGATGGACGATAAAAACGATTTCATAATGACGCATCTAACACTCCTTAAGGATGAAGTCACCTGAGCGTCTTGCTAACTTCCGATGGTTGTTGAAGTTAGCGCCAGTGTGACAAGGTAGTAACAAATTGTAAGTACAACATACAAGGCTTTTAAAACACTCACCTAATCTCAGGTAAGCTCGCTATTCTAGCAAAAAAATCCTGCCAAGTCAGGGGTTTACCGTTTAATTTCTCCTGTTTTGCTGCATTTATCGCTAATTGGAGCGCAATTCTGGCTCTAGGCGCTGTCAGAGTGCCAGATGCCATGCAACCTGGAGCATCTTTTTCTGGAATATCAGGGTAAGTTGACCCCCCACCAGTCCTACTTGTCCTCACGAGTGCAATGCCGTGAGAGATTGCCTGGTTCAGCGGCTCTACCCATTCATCATGAAAGCCCCCTATACCGCTACCAGCCAATACCAAGCCTTCAACATCACTAGTCAACCAATGATTGATCGTTTCTGCACGCGCGCCAGCATGGCTGGTCAAAATCTCTACCCAAGGCCACTCTGCTAACTTTGGAATAGGCAAATCTTCAGACCAGACAGCCTGAAGCGCTTTAACGCCTGATAGCCACGATGGGTTAATTAAGCCCACAGAGCTGCTGGGAGAGTCTTGTAGGGGTGCATTTAAGGCAGTGCCATGACGTTTAGCTAAATCCATTGCCATACAGCCTCGACCATCCATGACGGCGTATATTCCACCAGGACAGTTATCTATTGGCGTGGAAGCCCACCGAATCGCATCCAATAGGTTGGATGGGCCATCAGGCTGAGGCGCATTTGCTGGGAGCATCGCTCCAGTCAAAATGACTCTTTTGCCTAAAGTTTGAGCATATTTACCAGAGGTGGCTTGCAAAAATAGGCCCGTCTCCTCCATCGTATCGGTGCCATGGGTAATCACAATTCCTAATACCGCTGGATTCGCCAAAGAATCGCGAACGGTGCTGCCAAGCTTTGTAAGGAGGCTATCTGAAAGATTGCGGCTATTGATATTGGCCACCTGATGCGGAACTAACTGGATGCCATCAGGTACAGCAGACTGAATATGAGCTAGAAGGGAATCTACACTGACTTGCCCAGCTTGATATTTGCGGGGATCATCCTCAGACTGAGATGCTAGACCAGCAATGGTGCCACCCATACCAAGAACCAGAATATGGGGCGATTTTTCGGGGGATGTTGGGTTTGAGCTCATATCCCATTATCGCCCTCAAAATCACTTGAATTATCAAAAAGTGCTGTATACAATCCCAGTATGGACATAAATACAGTCGATTTTCTAGAGGAGCTGACTGCCCTCCCCAAACTCACCGCACGTCAAAGTGAGATTTTGGGATTGATTACGAATGCAATCGATGAAAGTGGATCGCCCCCCACTCGTGCAGAAATTGCCGCACAACTGGGATTTGCATCTGCCAATGCAGCTGAAGAGCATCTTCGCGCCCTAGCAAAAAAAGGGTACATCGAGCTCACGCCCGGAACTTCTCGCGGCATTCGGATTCCACAACGCTTTAATCAATCACACAATCAAAATAAATATCGCCAGATGTCTTTGCCATCGGGCGCACTCCAGCAACTGACATTACCTCTCATTGGGCGTGTTGCTGCAGGATCGCCCATCATGGCAGTGGAGCATATTGAAAAACAAGTACCCATTGATCCTAGCCTATTTAGCAAAGGTGCAGATTACTTACTAAAAGTGGTCGGCATGAGCATGCGTGATGCTGGAATTTTCGATGGTGACTATTTGGCCGTTAGAAAAACTACTGAGGTTCGCAACGGCGACATTGTGGTTGCACGCCTTGATGATGAGGTTACCGTCAAACGCTGGAATCAGAAGAAAACAGCGGATGGCATGGTGATCGAATTGCAAGCCGAGAACCCAGACTTTAAAAATATTATGGTAGATAGCCGTCAACCAAACTTTGCTATTGAAGGTCAAGCAGTCGGCCTTATCAGGGCTGGCGGGCTGTAAGCCGTAGCACCTAAAAACAAAAGGCCTCATGTGAACTGCACCAGAAAAGTTGGACACTCCTCCAACCCAATCAGGTGCAGTTTTTATGTCCAAATACAGCAAAGAGTTCAAATTAGCAGTTATTAACCACTACCTATCGACTAGGGACGGATTTAGATCAACGGCGGCCCTCTACGAGGTCAACCCCGCTTTTATCAAAAAATGGGTTTATGCCTTCAAGATACATGGGCAAAGTAGCCTGATTAAAGGCCATGCCACCTACACGAGCATCTTTAAACACGCTGTTTTGCAATATATGGCTGAGCGCCAGCTCTCCATTAACCAGACTGCTGCCCACTTTAATATCGCTTCTCCTGCCACCCTTGGGAGATGGCAAAAACTCTACAATGTAGGTGGTCTTGCAGCCTTGCAAGCTAAGCCCAAAGGACGAGCGCCCATGCCCAAACCCTTCAAACCCTTTACCCCAACCAATAAGCCAGTCACCCAGATGACTCCAGAAGAGCTCATGCAAGAGCTTGAGTAC
>CAIKGX010000203.1 GCA_903827075.1 uncultured beta proteobacterium
CGAAGGACTGCGCCGCTTGAAGTCTCTTAAAGCCCAACAAGAAGCAATGAGATAATCGCCATCAATTTAACAAGAATGTTAAGTGCTGGACCGGAAGTATCTTTGAAAGGATCGCCGACAGTATCGCCAACAACTGCAGCCATATGTGCAGGAGAGCCTTTACCGCCGAGATTACCAGCTTCGATATATTTCTTAGCATTATCCCAAGCGCCACCACCGGTGCACATTGAGATGGCAACAAACAAGCCGGTCACAATTGTGCCCATGAGTAAACCGCCCAAGGCGGCAGGCCCTAACAAAAGGCCTACAGCGATTGGCGCCACCACTGGTAACAACGAAGGGACGATCATTTCTTTAATGGCTGCTGATGTGAGCATATCTACTGCCTTACCGTATTCTGGTTTTGCAGTGCCTTCCATGATTCCTGGGATCTCACGGAACTGACGGCGAACCTCTTCAACCACGGCACCAGCACAACGCCCTACCGCTTCCATCGCCATCGCACCGAACAAGTAAGGAATCATGCCGCCAATAAAGAGGCCAATGATCACCATGTGGTTAGATAGATCAAATGACACTTGTTGGCCAATCGCTTCCAAGGCATGGGTGTAATCAGCAAACAATACCAAGGCAGCCAAACCTGCTGAGCCAATCGCATATCCCTTGGTAACGGCTTTAGTAGTGTTGCCAACCGCATCGAGTGGATCGGTAATATCGCGCACTGCTTGTGGCAAGCCGGCCATTTCTGCAATACCACCTGCGTTATCGGTAATAGGGCCATAAGCATCTAGCGCAACCACAATACCTGCCATAGAGAGCATGGCTGTTGCTGCAATCGCAATGCCATAAATGCCGGCTAACCAGTAGGCTGCATAAATAGCTGCGCAGACAAACAACACTGGATAAGCAGTCGACTTCATCGAGATACCTAAACCGGCAATGATGTTAGTGCCATGACCTTTAGTAGAAGCTTCTGCAATGTGCTGCACTGGCTTAAATTGAGTGCCGGTGTAGTACTCTGTAATCCAGACCAAACCTGCAGTCAGCACTAAACCAACCACGGTTGAACCAAACAAACGCCACTGACTTCCTGGAATGCCTAATGCATCGTCAGGCATGATGAAGTTGGTCACAAAATAAAAAGCTACTAGCGAAATACCACCAGCCACAATCAAGCCTTTATACAAAGCAGGCATCACATTTTTCATGCCTGGTGTTGCTTTAACAAAAGAGCAACCAACAATCGAAGCGATGATAGAAACACCGCCTAGAACTAATGGATACACAATGGCAGCTACCGGTGCACCAGCAACCATCAATGCGCCTAGCACCATGGTCGCAATCAGTGTCACTGCATAAGTTTCAAATAAGTCAGCCGCCATACCTGCGCAGTCACCAACGTTATCACCAACGTTATCGGCAATTACCGCAGGGTTACGGGGGTCATCCTCCGGAATACCTGCCTCTACTTTTCCAACTAAGTCAGCACCAACGTCAGCGCCTTTAGTAAAGATGCCGCCGCCCAAACGCGCGAAGATAGAGATCAATGATGAGCCAAATGCCAAACCAATTAGGGGATGTAAGACGGATGAGAGGTCTTGCCCTGCGCCAATAGACACCAAAAACATAAAGAAGAGACCAACACCCAATAAGCCTAGGCCTACTACTAGCATCCCAGTGATAGCACCACCCTTAAAGGCCACATTGAGCGCCTCGTTCATGCCTTTGGTAGCTGCTTCAGCAGTCCGTACGTTCGCTCGCACTGAGACATTCATGCCAATAAAGCCGCAGGCTCCTGAAAGGACTGAGCCAATCACAAAACCCATGGCGGTCGCAAAGTCCAAGAAGAGCGCTATCAGAATGGTGAGAACAACGCCAACAATGGCAATCGTTTTGTATTGGCGGGACAAATAAGCTGCTGCACCCTGCTGAATCGCCTCGGCAATTTCCTGCATCTTGGCATTGCCCGTACTTTGCTTCAGAATCCAGCTGCGCATCACAAAACCATAAATCACTGCTAAAACACCGCACGCCAAGGCAAAATACAAGCCTAATGTGACATTACTCATGCTTGAACCCCTTAAAAATTTGGTCTAAATTGTTTTGTATCTAGCACCTATGTCAGCCCGCTTTCACAAAGCGATAAACTAGAGCCTATAAGCTGTATCAGTATGTAGCAGAATCACTTCTCTGTCTCTTTTTTAAGATCAGGGTATTTACTAATCACTATCCGGAGTATGTATGAGTCTTGACAACGTTAAACCAGGCAAAAAAATCCCCGAAAGCTTCAATGTCATTATTGAAATCCCCATGAATGCGGATCCAATTAAGTATGAAGTAGATAAGGAAAGCGGTGCTATTTTCGTTGATCGCTTTATGGGTACTGCGATGCACTATCCCTGTAACTATGGCTACATTAATAAGACGATTGCTGGTGACGGAGATCCCGTTGACGTTCTTGTGATTACTCCATTTCCATTAATACCTGGTGTGGTTGTCAGTTGCCGCGCCATTGGCGTATTGATGATGGAAGATGAAGGTGGCCAAGATGCCAAGTTATTGGCTGTTCCTGAAGACAAAATTTTGCCTATCTATACCCACTGGCAAAAACCAGAGGATATCAATCCACTGCGCCTTAATCAAATCCAACACTTCTTTGAACACTACAAGGATCTTGAGCCAGGTAAGTGGGTAAAAGTCAAAGGTTGGGGTGGCGTAGCAGATGCTCATAAAGAAATTCTTGAGGGCATCGAGGCTTATGACAAAGAGCACAATAGCTAAGCCAAACTTAGCTTGATATTGGGAGTGAGCTCACAAGTCATCGCTTTAGCGCAAATCAACCCTCTTTTGGGTGATTTGCCTGGCAATGCAAGGCTCATTGCCCAAGAGGCTGCCAGCGCTTTTGCGCAAGGCGCGAAACTATTACTTACCCCTGAGCTCTCGCTCACAGGTTACCCCCCAGAAGATTTATTGCTTCGCCCTGCCTTCATTGAAGCGGCGCAGCGTGAGCTCAATTGTTTAATGATTGAACTCAAGCAATTTACGGATTTGGCAGTGATCGTCGGCCATCCCAAAATAAGCTCTGCTGGTTTGCAAAATTACGCTTCCGTTTTACGAAATGGTGAAGTGATTGCAAGCTATGCGAAACAAGAATTGCCCAATCATGAAGTCTTTGATGAGGTGCGTTATTTCACCCCAGGTGACGAAGCTTGTGTTTTTGAAAATGCGGGCATTAAATATGGCTTGATACTTTGCGAAGATGCTTGGCATGTTGGACCGGCCATACAAGCGCATGAAGCTGGAGCGCAAGTGCTACTTGTTCTGAATGCCTCGCCCTATCACCTAAACAAAGAAGTGCTACGCATAGAGGTTCTGCGTCAACATGTCGATCAAACCAAAATGCCTTTGGTTTACGTCAATGCAGTAGGCGGCCAGGATGAATTGGTTTTCGATGGTGGATCATTTGCTCTCAATGCCGATGGCGAAATCGTCATGGCCATGCCCCAGTTTGAAGCTGGGCTCGGATTCGTGAATGTGAATTCCTCGGCTAATTTAGAGATGGGTGTCATCACCCCAACCTTCAGTGTAGAGGCACAAGCCTATCAGGCCCTCGTCTTGGGGGTGCGGGACTATGTACAAAAGAATCACTTCCCAGGCGTCATCATCGGCCTTTCTGGTGGAGTGGATTCTGCCCTGGTTCTGGCTATTGCAGTAGATGCACTTGGAGCGGATCGGGTTCGCACCGTCATGATGGCTTCGCGCTATACCGCAGATATCTCCTGGATTGATGCACGTGAAATGGCTCAAAACTTACATGTTCAGTATGACGAAATCCCCATTAGTGGGCCAGTGGATGCTTTGGAACAATCTTTAGCAGAGCAGTTCAAAGGTCTCAATGTAGATGCTACTGAAGAGAATCTTCAAGCAAGGGTGCGTGGCACGCTGCTAATGGCACTCTCGAATAAAACCGGTCGCCTTGTATTAACGACTGGTAACAAAAGTGAAATGGCTGTGGGCTACTGCACTCTCTATGGAGATATGGCGGGCGGTTTTGCGGTGATTAAAGATATTGCCAAGACCTTGGTATATCGACTCTGCGCATATCGCAATAGTATTGCCCCAGTCATTCCGGAGCGCATTCTGACACGCGCGCCTTCCGCTGAATTACGCCCAGATCAAACTGATCAAGATAGTCTGCCCTCTTATGAAGTGCTAGATGGCATCGTAGAGCGCTATATGGAACAAAACCAATCGATCGCGCAAATTGTGGCAGCGGGATTTGATCCTGAGAGCGTTGAAAAAGTGACCCGCTTGATTAAGTTGAATGAATACAAGCGCCGTCAAGCGCCTCCTGGGGTACGCGTGACCACCCGAGCCTTTGGCCGTGACTGGCGCTACCCGATTACGTCACAATTTAGAGCCTAAAATCCAAATATCCGAGGTATCTTGGGTAGCAGGCAATAGTTCTAGGTATGATTACTGTATTAAGGGGAATATATGAAACTCATCACATCCGTCATTAAACCGTTCAAACTGGACGAGGTTCGCGAGGCCTTGGCTGAAGTAGGCGTTACTGGCTTAACCGTTACGGAAGTCAAAGGTTTTGGGCGTCAAAAGGGCCATACTGAGCTATATCGTGGCGCCGAGTACGTGGTCGACTTTTTACCCAAGGTAAAAGTAGAGGTAGTGGTATCGAGCGATCGCGTTGAAGCAGCGATTGAGGCTATTACTAAAGCGGCTCGCACTGGCAAGATTGGTGACGGTAAGATTTTCGTGAGCCCAATCGAGCAAGCTATCCGCATTCGTACAGGCGAAACCAACGAATCTGCGGTTTAAGTAAAAACGAGAGTGCCGCTAATTGCTAAAGCGATTAGCGGAGTTCAGAATCAGACTGGGCTGAGGGTGTTACCAAGTCGGCCGCTTCCAACACCACTATTTTGGTATTGATGTTTGCAAGCCGCACCTTGGCACCTTGGAAATAAAGATCAACCTGATTTAAGCCACCAGTGAGTACTTTAAATGGTGGCTTGCCATAGAAAGAGGCGCCCGCTCCGGATTCAACTGTTTTATTTTGATTCTTGCCGGTGGCATCAATCACGCAAACTATCTGCTTCGATTTAGCTTGTGCATAAACGACATCAGCCGGCTTGCGGGGTGCGTCAGGTTTGTAATTAATCACAGGTGAATCTTCAGCAGGGCAAGCCCCCGCTATATCTGTTGCACCACTTACAATAGCAGATGCAGGCAGCGCTGCTGGAGCAGGAGTTGTGACTACCACGGGCTCTGACGGCGCTGGGGCGGGAACTGGCTCGATCACTTCTTCTTTCACCACGATAATTTCTTCC
>CAIKGX010000204.1 GCA_903827075.1 uncultured beta proteobacterium
GTCCCTACGCGGGATTTATTCATTGAAAAAGATTCCTCAATCAATGAGCACATTGAGCAGATGCGACTCTCTGCTACGAAAAGTTTATTAGAACGTCGCGATGTCATCATCGTTGCTACTGTGTCAGCAATTTACGGTATCGGTAACCCAGGCGACTATCACAGCATGGTGATGACTTTACGTCCAGGCGACAAGATGAGTCAGCGCGATATTTTGATGCGCTTAATTGCGATGCAGTACGACCGCAATGAAACCGATTTCAAGCGCGGTGTATTTAGAGTGCGCGGCGATACGATTGATATCTTCCCTGCTGAGCATAATGAATTAGCTGTGCGGGTTGAGTTATTTGATGACGAGGTTGAAAGCTTGCAATTTTTCGATCCTCTAACAGGGCGCATTCGTCAAAAGATTCCTCGATTTACTGTCTATCCGAGCTCGCATTACGTCACACCTCGCGAGACTGTGCTCAAGGCTATTGAAACGATCAAGACAGAGTTGCGTACCCGCTTAGATGAATTTGTCAAAGATGGCAAGCTAGTCGAAGCACAGCGCTTAGAGCAGCGCACCCGCTTTGATTTAGAGATGCTCAATGAACTGGGTTTTTGTAAAGGCATTGAGAACTATTCCCGCCACCTCTCTGGTGCTATACCCGGGGAAGCCCCGCCGACCTTGGTGGACTATCTGCCCAATGATGCCTTGATGTTCTTAGATGAAAGTCATGTCCTCATCGGTCAGCTGAATGCGATGTACAACGGCGATAAATCTCGTAAACATACCTTGGTGGAGTTTGGCTTTCGTTTGCCATCAGCGATGGATAATCGCCCATTGAAATTTTCTGAATTTGAAACCAAGATGCGTCAAACTATTTTTGTTTCTGCTACACCTGCAGATTATGAAAATACGCACACTGGTCAAGTCGTTGAACAAGTGGCTAGACCAACCGGCTTAGTAGATCCAGAAATTGAAGTATTACCAGCCAGCTCACAAGTGGATAACTTACTAGATCAGATTCATGAGCGCGTCAAATTACATGAGCGGGTATTGGTAACAGTATTAACTAAGCGGATGGCAGAGCAGTTAACCGACTATTTATCTGATCACGGCGTGAAGGTGCGCTACGTGCACTCCGATATCGACACAGTTGAGCGTGTAGAAATTTTACGAGATTTGCGTTTAGGTATATTTGATGTTTTAGTAGGCATTAACTTATTGCGTGAAGGCTTGGATATTCCAGAGGTATCTTTGGTGGCCATTTTGGATGCAGATAAAGAGGGCTTCTTGCGTTCCGAGCGCAGCTTAATTCAGACGATTGGCCGTGCTGCTCGAAATATCCGCGGTAAGGCCATTTTGTACGCCGATCGGATTACCGATTCTATGAAACGGGCAATGGGCGAGACGGAGCGCCGTAGAACCAAGCAAATTGCCTTCAATAAGCTCCACGGAATTGAACCTAGGGGCGTGACTAAACGGATCAAGGACATCATTGATGGGGTTTACGACGTCAATGAGAAGCGCTCTGAGATGCAGATAGAGCAGGAGCGGGCTCGGTATGAAGATATGAGTGAAAAGGACCTGGCAGGCGAAATCAAGCGTTTAGAGAAGCAAATGAACGCCGAAGCGAAAAATTTAGAGTTTGAGAAGGCTGCTAGCACCCGAGATCGCCTCACTAAGGTCAAGGAAATGGCCTTTGGAGCCCGTTCTAGGGACTCTGTATGAGAGTGAAGCCTCTTTTTTACTTGAATCCCCTCCATTTTTTGGGATAATTCCCGAGTGGATTGGTGGGGTATATGGTAAAGTTGAGTGGAATGGTCGGGTATTACCCGCCCGACTGTGAGCTGTCCATAACAATCCATTACCAAGGTGACATATGAGACTTACAACTAAAGGCCGTTTTGCAGTAACCGCAATGATCGATTTAGCCCTGCGTGAAGCGCATGGCCCTGTAACGCTGGCTGGAATTAGCCAAAGACAAAAAATCTCCCTTTCCTACTTAGAGCAGTTGTTCGGCAAATTGCGCCGTTTCAATATCGTCGAGAGTACTCGCGGCCCTGGTGGGGGATATACCTTAGCGCGCAAAGCAGATGAAATCAGCGTAGCTGACATCATTATTGCGGTGGATGAGCCATTAGATGCAACCCAGTGTGGTGGCAAAGGCAATTGTCATAGTGATGAAGAAACCCCTGGCCGCTGTATGACCCATGACCTTTGGTCAAACCTCAACACGAAGATGGTTGAGTACCTCAGCTCAGTTTCACTACGCGACTTAGCGCAACAGCAAGAAGGACGCGGCATCGTGCTGCATGATTTGCGCCAAAAGAAAATTAAGGTTGAGAGTAGCAAAGCTGAAAAGCCTGCCACTGCAATCACCGCTAAAAAAGAGGAGGCTCCAAAGCGACCTCTCATTAATTCCGTTTTTAATCTGGCTCAACAAGGTTAATTCGAAACCCTACATAGCCAACCCATTGATAAGCAAACCATGAACGCTCCACAAGATATTCCAAATCAACCGGTACCAATGTTTAGTCCTAAGCACTTCCCGGTGTATATGGATTACTCTGCCACCACTCCGATTGATCCACGCGTAGTGGACAAGATGTTGCCTTATCTGCGTGAGCAGTTTGGTAATGCAGCTTCCCGCAGCCATGCTTATGGCTGGGCTGCAGAAGAGGCTGTGGAGTGGGCGCGTTCAGAAGTTGCGCAGTTGGTACATGCCGATCCCAGAGAGATCGTCTTTACTAGTGGTGCTACTGAAAGTATTAACTTAGCCCTTAAGGGTGCGGCGCATTTCTATAAGGATCGTGGCAATCACATCATTACCGTGAAGACCGAGCACAAGGCTACTTTGGATACCTGTCGTGAGCTTGAGCGTGAAGGTTATGAAGTCACTTATTTAGATGTATTGCCTGATGGCTTAATCGACTTTGCCCAGCTAGAGACAGCAATGAAGCCAGGCACGATTTTAGCTTCCGTAATGTATGTCAATAATGAAATCGGTGTGGTGCAAGACATTCCCCGCATTGGTGAGCTTTGCCGCTCCCGTGGCGTGATTTTGCATGTAGATGCAGCTCAAGCTACCGGCAAAGTGGAAATTGATTTAGAAAAGATCAAAGTCGATTTGATGAGTTTTTCTGCTCACAAGACTTATGGCCCTAAAGGTATTGGCGCTTTATTTGTGCGTCGTAAACCCCGCATTCGCATTGAAGCGCAGATTCATGGTGGTGGACATGAGCGCGGTATGCGTTCTGGCACATTGGCTGTACATCAAATTGTTGGTATGGGTGAAGCCTTCCGTATTGCTCGTATTGAAATGGTTGAAGAAAATGCACGTATTCGTGCTTTGCGTGATCGCTTATTAGCTGGTCTCAAAGATATTGAAGAAGTGTATGTGAATGGTGACATGGATCAGCGTGTTCCACATAATCTGAATATCAGCTTTAACTATGTGGAAGGTGAGTCGATGTTGATGGCGCTTAAAGATTTGGCGATCTCATCGGGGTCAGCTTGTACCTCAGCTTCTTTAGAGCCTTCCTATGTATTGCGTGCCTTAGGTCGCAATGATGAATTGGCGCATAGCTCAATTCGTTTTACCCTCGGTCGTTTTACTACCGAAGAAGAAGTGGATTTCACAATCAAGTTGGTGAAAGAGAAGATCGCTAAATTGCGCGAACTGTCACCACTGTGGGAAATGTTTAAAGATGGAATCGACCTGAGTACGATTCAATGGGCTGCACACTAAGTAGTATTGAAAATATATAAAGAGAAAATATCATGGCATATAGCGAAAAAGTAATCGACCATTATGAGAATCCCCGTAATGTGGGCTCATTCGAAAAAGCCGACGGTAATGTCGGTACCGGCATGGTGGGTGCACCTGCTTGTGGCGATGTCATGAAACTGCAAATCCGCGTAAACGATCAAGGCATCATTGAGGACGCTAAGTTCAAGACCTATGGCTGTGGTTCTGCTATTGCCTCCTCTTCTTTAGTTACCGAGTGGGTTAAGGGTAAGACTTTGGATCAAGCACTCGAGATCAAGAACTCTTTAATTGCGGAAGAGTTGGCTTTGCCACCAGTGAAAATTCACTGTTCGATCTTGGCTGAAGATGCTATCAAAGCGGCAGTAAAAGATTACAAAGAAAAGCATCCAGCTAAGTAAGACTTCAGAGGATACCGATCATGGCAATTACATTAACCGACAAAGCA
>CAIKGX010000205.1 GCA_903827075.1 uncultured beta proteobacterium
ATTGACTTGCCAGACCGCATGAACCACAAAGCCATTTTGATTTTAGAAATTGGCAATGAACGCGAGCACTTTGAAGCGGCTTTCCCCCGACTTGAAGCAGTCTGGTTAGAAACCAGTGCTGGGGAAGATCAAGTCTTGTTGCTCACCAAAGAGGCACTTTTGAAAATTGACACAAAGTCATGAAAAAAAAGCCCCCTTTGAAGGCTATGATCAAGCGCAATTGAGCACAACTCTCCCCCATCCCCAATTGATCTCCATCGGTCCCTCCTTGAGCGCGGCCGATGCTCAAACCCTTTCATGATTCAACTGAAAAATGTCACGCTGCGCCGCAGCGCCAAAGTCTTGCTAGATGCGGCTTCCGTCACACTCAATCCAGGTGAAAAAGTAGGCTTGGTGGGCCGCAATGGCGCTGGCAAATCCACCCTGTTTGCGCTCTTCAATGGCAGTTTGCATGAGGACGGTGGCGACTTTTCTATTCCCAAGCAATGGCGATTGGCTCAGGTGGCCCAAGACATGCCAGAGACAGAAGAAAGTGCAACGGATTTTGTGCTGGGCGGCGATACAAAATTGGCAGAGCTGCGTGCTGTGCTGCATGCAGCTGAACTGTCAGAAGATGGCATGGCCATGGCACATGCTCACGTGGACTTGGCAGATGCCGGCGAACATGACGCCGTGCCAAGAGCTCAATCTTTGATTTTGGGTTTGGGATTCCGAACAGCCGAATTGGATCACCCCGTTAACAGTTTCTCTGGCGGCTGGCGAATGCGTCTGCAATTGGCGCGCGCTTTGATGTGCCCCTCTGACTTGCTCATTTTGGACGAGCCCACCAACCACTTGGATTTGGATGCCTTGGTTTGGCTAGAAGCATGGCTTAAACGTTATATGGGCACCATGGTTGTGATCAGCCACGACCGAGAATTTCTAGATGCCGTCACGGACGTCACGCTGCACATTGAACACGCCAAGCTCAACCGGTATGGCGGCAATTACAGCGCGTTTGAAACCCTGCGAGCACAGCAACTTGAATTGCAACAAGCCTCCTTTTCAAAGCAGCAAGACAAGATTGCACATTTGCAAAAGTTCATTGACCGATTCAAGGCCAAAGCCAGCAAAGCCAAACAGGCTCAAAGTCGCGTCAAGGCGCTGGAACGCATGGAAAAAATTGCACCCGTTCTGGCGGATGCCGATTTCACCTTTGAATTCAAAGAACCTCAAAATTTGCCCAACCCCATGTTGGCGATCACCAATGCCAATCTGGGCTATTCAGTCGATGGCATCGACAAAGTCATTGTGAAGCAAGTCAACAAATCTGTTTTGGCGGGCGAGCGCATTGGCATCTTGGGTGCCAACGGGCAAGGCAAATCTACTTTGGTCAAAACCATTGCCCGCAGCATCAAGGCTTTGTCTGGCGAACTGACAGAAGGCAAGGGCCTGAACATTGGCTATTTTGCCCAGCAGGAATTGGATGTATTGCACCCCGCCGACAATCCGCTAGAACACATGATTCGCTTGGTCAAAGAACTGGGCGCTACACCGGGTCAGTCTTCTCGCGAACAAGATCTGCGAAATTTTTTAGGCACTTTCAACTTCACCGGTGACATGGTCAAGCAAAACGTGGGCTCCATGAGTGGCGGTGAAAAAGCCAGGCTGGTATTGGCCATGATTGTGTGGCAACGCCCTAACCTTTTGTTGCTCGATGAGCCCACCAACCACTTGGACTTGGCCACACGCGAGGCCTTGTCCATGGCCTTGAACGAATTTGAAGGCACCGTGATGTTGGTCAGCCACGATCGCGCCTTGTTGCGAGCCGTTTGTGATGAGTTTTGGTTGGTTGGCCGCGGAGAAATCAAACCATTTGATGGCGACCTAGACGATTACCAGCGTTATTTGTTAGAAGAGTCCAAACGCTTGCGCGAGGAAGCCAAAAACAATGTGGCAGATGCGCCAGTGGTGGCCCCAGCTGTTGTGATGCCTGAGGCTCAAAAGCCGATAGCCAAGATGGCCAACCGAACGCCAGATCAAAAAAAGGAAGACGCTCTTCAACGTCAACAGAAGTCAGCCCTTCTCAAACCTTTGAAAAAATCGATCGAGCAAGCTGATCAAAAAATTGCGAAGTTAGAGGCCGAAAAATTAGCCTTGGAAAGCAAACTTGCAACTCCGCTGTCTCCAGCAGAAATTGCGGAAGCAGGCAAACTTCTCAAAACGGTTAACACGGACCTTGAAACCTTGGAAGTTCAGTGGCTGGCTTGGTCAGAGGAACTGGAAAGGCTTCATCAGGAAGCTTAATTCTGAAGGCCTGATCGCTGCAGGCTTGAAGGCGAAACTGGATGACAGGGTTAAAAGCACAGGCAAGAAAAAACCCCACAGAGCAAGCTTTGCGGGGTTTTTAAGAGAGGTTTGAGTATTTGGTGGGTCGGGCGAGATTCGAACTCGCGACCAACGGATTAAAAGTCCGCTGCTCTACCGACTGAGCTACCGACCCAGTAAGACCAAGATTATAGCAAGAAGTTGGTCCGCATTCTTTGGGTCTGTTGATGTAGCCCTTCAACCCTTGTATTTACGAGATCACTATGAGTTTATGCGTCTAGCAACTGGTGGGTTTTTGGAGAAATATTCCTTAATTCCTTTTAGAATTGCCTCAGCGATCCGGTCTTGATAGGCATCATCATTTAAGCGGGCCTCTTCCTGTGGGTTGCTAATGAAGGCAGTTTCAACCAGGATGGAAGGGATATCTGGTGCTTTGAGAACCGCAAAGCTAGCTTGCTCTACTTTCCCCTTATGCAGGGTTGCAAATCCGCCGATCTGCTTCAAGATAGAGTTACCTACTTGTAGGGAGTCTTTGATTTGGGCAGTAGTCGACATATCTAGCAAAAGATTGGCCACTTGCTTATCTTGTGTTTTGATATTAATGCCACCAATCAGATCGGATGCATTCTCTTTATTGGCCATCCATCGAGCCATCGAGCTACTGGCACCCATTTGCGATAGCACGAATACAGATGCGCCTTTAGCACGGGATTCGATAAAGGCATCCGCATGAATAGACACAAATAAATCTGCCTCTACTCGACGTGCCTTTTGAACGCGTACATGTAAGGGTACAAAATAATCACCGTCTCTGGTAAGGAAGGGTCGCATATAAGCTTCCCCTTCAATTTTGTCGCGCAGGCGTTTTGCAATAGAGAGAACCACATTTTTTTCTTTTGATCCCATGGAGCCAATCGCTCCTGGATCTTCACCGCCATGTCCGGGATCAATGGCAATCGTGATGAGGCGTTTGTATTTGGCAGGAGCGGGGATTTCCTTAATCTCCGGGATGGCTTGCGCCATGGGAGTTTTAGGAGCCTCTTTTTCTTTCTTGATAGCAAATTGTGCAATCAGATCAATTTCTTCATTGGATTTCTCGAGCGCCTTTTCTTTACGAGCACTACTCTTGACTAGCTCCATTAAGGGATCTGGTGGAGTGCTAGGGTAGAGATCTAGCACCATGCGGTATTGATATTCCGCAACGGGATCTAAGGTAAATAGCTGAGGCTTAACAGGCTCCTTTAAGTCAAACACCAAGCGCGTGACCCCTGGCTGAAATTGGCCAATCCGAATTTGCGAAACATAGGGATCATTGGGTTTTACTTTGGCTACTAAATCTTTGAGTGTGGCATTGAGCTCCATACCTTGTACATCGACCACTAAGCGATCGGGATTGGTCAATATCTGCTGAGTAATAGGTAAAGGAGTATCGGATTCTAAGGTGATGCGGGTGTAATCTTCTGAGGGCCAAATACGCACGCCTAAGATCTTGGCACCCCAAGCAATATCGATTTCGCGCAAGAGCAAAACAAAGCCCAATAACTTTACTGAAGATTTGAGGTACTGCCGTCTAGAAGAATGGGGTTTCTGACTACGGCTCATAAAGTGGTGGGTGCGAACATTGTTAGGATCTGGATACCTTGATCAGTGCGAGCAGTAAAGGTCAGATCTCGCGCCTCATCATCCATGCCAGCACTGAGTTGAATCTGAACATCAAATGGGGGCAGGGTGCCGTCGGCTTTTTCAGGCCACTCAATTAAGCAGAATCCGGGCAGATCAAAATATTCAGAAAAACCAGCTTCTTGCCACTCTAGGGGACTACGCATGCGGTAGAGATCAAAGTGATGTGCCGTCACGACTACTTTTTTGTGTCGACTAACCAGTATGAGGGGATAGAGCTCACAAAGGGTGTAAGTAGGGCTCTTGACTCGGCCAACATAACCGATGCCCTGTATTAAATAGCGTGCAAAGGTCGTCTTGCCTGCCCCTAGATCGCCCTCTAGGGAGATATTGATGTGGGAAGAGGGCTTGGCGATCAGAAATTGACCCAGAATTTCAGAAAAGCGCTGGGCCAGTGCGGCAGTATCCGCTTCTTGCCTACAATGCTGAGAGAATGAGTCCATAGCCATTTCCCTAGTTTATTCAATTATTCCAATCCATTCTGTATTACTGATGCCATCTTCCTTTACCTCTGGTCAACTTGATGATGCCAATCTGCGTGATTGGCTTTTGGCTCAAGCTAAGTTATTTGGCTTTGATGGTCTACGCATTACCGATACCCATCTAGGAGTAGCCACTGAGCGCTTAAATGAATGGCTCTTAGAAGGGCGTCATGGCCAGATGGAATATATGGCTCGCCATGCCAATTTACGTTCTGATCCACAAATGCTGGTACCTGGAACGGTGAGAGTCATTTGTGTCACTATGAATTACCTATCCCCGTCGATTGATTTTGATCTGGAGTGGGAACGTATATCCAATCCTTCAGCAGCAGTGGTGTCTATGTATGCCCGTGGTCGGGATTATCACAAGGTATTACGCAATCGCTTACAGGATTATGCAAAAGCAATAGAAGATCGCATTGGTTCTTTTGGGTATCGCGTCTTTACAGACTCCGCTCCACTGATGGAGGTGGAGTTGGCTCGAAAAGCGGGTTTAGGTTGGCGTGGAAAACATACCTTGTTACTGAACCGCGAATCCGGCTCCACATTTTTCTTGGGGGAAATTTTGATCGATGTTCCTTTGCCCATTGACCAAGAAGAGGAATCGCATTGCGGTACGTGTACTGCTTGTATAGATGTGTGTCCTACGCAGGCAATCACTGCACCCTATCAGTTGGATGCGCGTCGTTGCATCTCTTATCTCACCATTGAAAATCCTGATGCCATTCCAGTGGAGTTTCGCAGAGCCATGGGTAATCGGGTCTATGGCTGTGATGACTGTCAGCTCATTTGCCCATGGAATAAATTTGCGAAGCGCACTCAGTTACCGGATTTTGCAGAACGTCATGGCTTAGGAAGAGCAAGCCTCTTACATCTATGGTCATGGACACAGGCCGAGTTCGAGCAGCGTCATGAGGGTAGCGCCATTCGTCGTATTGGTTATAGCAGATGGCGACGCAATTTAGCAGTAGCAATGGGCAATGCACTCGCTTCTGGAGAAGTAAACGCTACCGAAAAAGATTTAATACATCAAGAGTTGTCTAAGGCGCTAGATCATTCGGATGCTTTAGTAGCGGAGCATATTCAATGGGCTCTGGCTTTTACGCCAATATAAGCAAAAATCTACTTCCGCTTTTACAATCAACTAATGACTTCAACGAATCAGCCATTTATAGATCCTAGCGAAAGAGCGTTAGAAGATTCAGTAGCTCAGCGATTCCAAAGTCGTAGTGATGCATTTTGGACGGGCATGCGGGACGCCGCTGGGGCACCCGCCATGGTGCTCTTTGCGGGGATGGTAGGCTTTGGTGCGATGGGTAAGACTAGCGGACTAGATGTTTGGTTTACCAGCTTTACTAGCATCTTTATGTTTGCCTTGCCAGGCCAAGTTGTCTTGCTGGAGATGGCCATTACAGGATCCTCAGTCTTGGCGATTGCTTTGGCAGTCACCTTAACTTCTACCCGCTTTATTACGATGACGGTAACCCTTTTTCCGCAGTTTCATGAAAAAGACCGCAATCATCGTTTGTACGCCTCGGTACATTTATTGGCCATGACTGCCTGGGCAATTTCGATGAGAGAGTTTCATACGATCGAAGCGAAGCATCGTTTAAGTTATTTTGTAGGGCTTGGTTTATTGTGCTGGCTGATTTCTATTCCAGGAACAATTTTAGGTTTCTACTTGGCCGGCATGGTGCCTACTCCAGTGACGCTTGGCCTTGTCTTTATCAATCCACTATTCTTTTTGCTGACCTTTACCGAAGTAAAGCCGTGGATTAACCGCATCGCTATTCTTCTAGGCTGTCTGCTGGGCCCACTGTTCTTCTTATTGGATCGTGATACCAGTTTATTAACTACCGGATTAGTTGCGGGCACGATTGCTTATTACGTGGATCGAAAACTGTTACGCAAGAGACCAGGGGTGGTGAGTTGATGAACGCGAGTCTTTCTGGTTGGGGATTGTGGATTGCTTTAGCAGGAGCTGCTGTAGGAACCTATGTTTGTCGCGCGATTGGTGTCGTGCTGGCAAAGCATATTAATCAAGATAGCGAAATCTTTCGTTGGTTAGCTGCCGTTACTTATGCCATGGTAGCCGCATTGACAGTGCGCATGATTTTGATGCCGATTGGTTTATTGGCAACCGTTCCAATATGGATACGGATCCTGATTTGTGCTTTGAGTGTTGGCGTCATGATCTCAAAGCCTACACGCCGCCTCGTTCCAGCCTTATTGACTGGAACGCTCTTGATGGTCTCCTACGGCGTGATGCGCTAATACTGCTATTAAGCTTGCCTCCAGCTTACAGATGGGCGGCTAATATTTTTGCAATGTGTACAACCTCTCTTTGAGTGCCATCGTGTATTTGGTGACGGCAACTGGTGCCATCAGCTACTACCCAGCTATCGGGTGATTGACGAATGCTTGGCAAGAGACTAAGTTCTGCCATTTGCTTAGACACACCAATATGCTCTGCTTCGTACCCAAAGCTCCCCGCCATACCGCAGCAAGATGATTCAATCAATTTAGGATTCGCATTGGGGATCAGTTTTAAGAGCTCCATTGCAGGCGCGACAGCAGCAAAGGATTTTTGATGGCAATGCCCATGAAACAACACGGGCCGGCTAGCTGGCTTGAGAGTGAGATTCAGATTGCCAGCTTTTGCTTCGAAAGCTAAGAACTCTTCTAAGAGTTGGGCTTGCTTACTTACAGTAATGGCTTGTTCGCCAAAGCCCATCACAAGAGCCTCATCTTTGAGGGTAAATAAACAGGAGGGCTCAAGGCCAATAATCGGTATCCCTTTTTCTGCATAAGGCGCTAAATAATTGACTAACTCACCTAAGGTTTCTTTTGCTTTATCCACCATGCCTGCTGCTAAGTAAGTGCGACCACAGCAGAACTCTTTAGAGCAGGTGCCAGCTACTTTGGATTGATCTGCATTTTTAAGATTGGATTTATGTGGAATATGAACACGATAGCCGGCAGCGTGTAGCACCGTTAAGGCTGCATAGAGATTTTCATCTTCGAAATAGGCATTGAAGGTGTCAGCTAAAAGCACCACACCTTTTTGATTACCTGACTCACACAATTGATCTGGTGTGAATTGATATGTCGCATTGCTTAAAGAATCTGCTTTGCGCTTACTCCAAAAATGACTACTTCTCCAAATGGGTAAACTTCTTTGTGCAGAAATACCCATGAGCCATTCTTGTAACTTCGCTATAACGGGAATGTGATTGCGTAAATTGAGTAAGGCGGGTAGTCCAGGAATATTGCTGATGACTGGTGCGTACTTCGGTAAATAAGCGACGGCTAAATCGCGTAAGGAATGACCAACGCGTTTCTTATAGGCAGACAGAAACTCAATCTTCATCTTAGCCATATCAACCCCAGTAGGGCATTCACGTCGGCAGGCTTTACAACTCACGCACAGCTCCATCACTTCTTTGATGGCATCACTGCCTAGCGGTGAGCTTTCATCTTGAATATCCAATTGATTGGATAGCGCAAGGCGCAAGGTATTGGCTCTTCCGCGGGTGAGATGCTTCTCATCCCGGGTGACGCGATAACTCGGGCACATGACTTCTGCGTCGAATTTACGACAATGCCCATTGTTATTGCACATCTCTACTGCTTTGGCTAAGCCCATCGCCGGATCACCGCCGCTACCTGGGGCACTGGTTTCTTCAGTGACGGGATTATTTTGCACATTCCACATAGACCAATCGAGCGCGGGTTGCAATGGAATCACTTTGTAGCTTGGTGGAAAGCGAAAATTGCTTGCATCATCCATTTTTGGTGGATTGATGATCTTGCCAGGGTTAAATAATCCCTTGGGATCAAAAGCGTATTTAATTTCAGAGAGCGCTTCCGTAATCTTAGGTCCAAATTGCCAAGAAATCCACTCACCACGACATAGGCCGTCACCATGCTCGCCGCTGTAAGCCCCCTTGTACTTGCGTACTAAAGCAGAAGCTTCCTCTGCAACGGCGCGCATTTTTTGGGCGCCATCACGACGCATATCTAGGATGGGCCTGACGTGTAATGTACCAACAGATGCATGGGCATACCAAGTGCCGCGTGAACCGTATTTTGAAAAGACATCGGTTAAGGCTTGGGTGTATTCAGCAAGGCTCTCTAGTGGAACAGCGCAGTCTTCAATAAAGCTCACCGGTTTGCCATCACCCTTGAGGCTCATCATGATGTTTAGACCGGCCTTGCGTACTTCCCATAAATTCTTTTGCAGGACAACATCCGCCATGGGCACTACTGATCCAGGCAATCCCAAATCACCCATTAATTCTTGGAGTGCTTTGAGTTTTTCCAGTAATGGTGCTTGCGACTCACCAGAAAACTCCACCAACAAAATCGCCTCCGGTGTTTGGGCACTGATATCAATTAAGGCGGTCTCCATGGTTTTCTGAAAGCTTGGATTACTACGTGCCAAATCAATCATGGTCCGATCGACCAACTCCACGGCTGTAGGGCCAAGCTTGACAATATGTTGGGCACTATCCATTGCTTTAAAGAAGCTTGCAAAGTTCACCACGCCAAGTACTTTGTGCTGTGGCAGTGGTGCCAATTTGAGCTGTAATGATTTGAAATAAGCAAGCGTACCTTCACTGCCAACAAGCAAGTGCGCTAAGTTAACGCTGCCATCATTTGTGTAAGGTAATTCACTTTGCGGATGAAAGAGGTCTAAGTTATAACCACCAACCCGCCTAAGCACCTTCGGAAAATGGGCTTCAATTTCTGGTTGGAGTTTGTCTGCAAGGCCTTTAATAAAATCGCCTAATCTTTTTGCGGCACCGGAACTATTGGCGTAATTGCCAAATTGAGCTACCTGCCCATTAGCGAGCCAAGCATCTATACCCAAGACGTTGTGCACCATATTGCCGTACGCAATCGAGCGACTACCACAAGAATTATTACCCGCCATGCCGCCAAGCGTGGCTTGTCCGGCAGTTGAGACATCGACTGGGTACCACAGACCATGCTGTTTTAACTGGGCATTGAGATGATCTAGAACAATGCCGGGTTCTACCTCAACAGAGCCCTGATCAAGATTGAGATTCAGAACATTTCTAAAGTATTTGGTGTTATCAATAACGAGTGCAGCACCAGTAGTCTGCCCACATTGACTGGTGCCCCCGCCACGTGGCAACACGGGGATGGATAACTCTGCCGCTATTTCAATAGCAGTGGCAATATCTTGCGCAGTTTTGGGAACCAATACAGCGATTGGCATCGCTTGATAAATCGAGGCATCAGTTGCATAGCGACCACGGCTGGCACTATCGGTCATGACTTCGCCAGTAGTTTCTTGTCTTAGGCGCTTGCTTAGCACTTGCGTATCCGCAATAAGCTCTTGATGTTGTAGTGGTTTATTCATAAGGTATTTACACTGTGCTCATCTGGGAGGGGTATTCAGATTCCAGTAGTTGAATGACAACATCCCGTTTATTCATCACGTGTTGGATCATGACTTTTCGCATCCGTTGGCTATCATGGGCTTTTAATGCATGAATCATTTCTTGATGCTCCTCAACAGCCTTTTCCCATTTCACACCATCTTGGTTTGAGCGAAAGCGTAAGGCCTCAATGCGTGCATTGACTTGAGTAAATAACTGAGCAAGGATGGGGTTGTTAGCGGCCTGATTAATCAGGTGATGAATCCGTAGATTGAGTTTGTAGTAGCTTGATAAATCACGGCGTGCATAAGAAGCCATCATTTCATATTGGAGTGCCTCTAATTCCGATAGGGTGCTAGCACTAATATGTTGAGCTGCCAGCTCGCCTGAGTAACCCTCTAACTGAGCAATGACATCAAAGGTATTGACCACATCTACTTTACTAAGTTGGATAGCAATTGCGCCGCGGTTGGCAATCAGCTCTACTAGGCCATCTGCGGCCAAGCGCTTAATTGCTTCCCGAATGGGGGTGCGAGACACCTTGAGGCTTTCAGCTAACTCGCGTTCATTGAGTTTGCTGCCAGGAGCAATGACACCTTCGACTAGTAAAGACCTGAGTTTTTGAAAGGTCGCCTCATGTAAATTGTGCGAATTAGGCTGCTCAGTAGCTAGCATGGGTAAACCTTATTTTGTATACAAATTGACTATATGCCATCATAAATCATAAATAATGACTAAATGAGCCTTTATTTAATGTTTTATCAAAAATAAATTGCATACAAAAATGTAAAATAGCAAAATTTATCTTACACTAGAGCCTGTAATTAACCATATAAAAGCTAAAAGAATAACGAGACCGAAAGAGAAACTGCGCATGCTAAAACTTGATAATCACCTGTCTGGACGCCATTTTTTGCACATTCCTGGCCCTAGTCCAGTGCCATCCCGCATCCTACGGGCCATTAGTTACCAAACGATTGATCATCGTGGCCCAGAGTTTGGTGAGTTTGGCCTGACGGTCTTAGATGGCATTAAACAGATTTTTAAGACCGAGCAACCCGTTATTATTTATTCCGCATCGGGCACGGGATCCTGGGAGGGCGCTTTAGTGAATGTGCTCAATCCGGGTGACAAAGTGCTGTTTTATGAAACTGGCCAGTTCGCCAATTTATGGCGTGCTTTAGGTAAGCGCCTGGAATTGGATGTAGAGGTCATTGGTAATGCCAGTCAAGATACTTGGCGTTGGGGTGTGGATGCCTCCGTGATTGAAGAGCGTTTGCGTAAAGATACGCAGCATGAAATTAAAGCGGTTTGCGTCGTTCATAACGAAACTTCTACTGGCGTAACTTCAAACATCGCCGCCGTTCGTAAGGCGATTGATGATGCTAAGCATCCAGCTCTATTGCTTGTGGATAGCGTGTCTGGTCTGGGTTCGGCCGACTACTGCCACGATGCTTGGGGTGCTGACGTAACTGTTTCTGGCTCGCAAAAAGGTTTGATGTTGCCGCCTGGCATTGGATTTAATGCCTTATCACCAAAAGCAATTGAGGCCAGCAAACATAGCAAGATTCCAAAGTCTTACTTAGCTTGGGATGAAATCTTAGAGTCCAATAAAACTGGCTTTTGGCCAACGACTCCTAGCACTAATCTCATGTACGGATTGCATGAGGCAATTGACATGATGATGGCTGAAGGCTTGGATACGATTTTTGCCCGTCATCAACGTTTGGCTGAGGCTTGCCGTCGTGCAGTCACTGCTTGGGGTCTAGAAATTCAATGTCAAGATACCAATGCTTACTCTCCCGTACTCACTGCCGCAGTCGTGCCAGAAGGAATGGATGCGGATGTACTGCGTAAGCATGCTCTAGAGAAATTTAATTTGTCGCTTGGAACAGGCTTAGGCAAGCTCAAAGGCAAGATTTTCCGCATTGGCCATTTGGGTGACTGTAATGAGCTGAGCCTAATGGCAGCTTTGAGCGGGGTCGAG
The DNA here is from genome assembly GCA_903827075.1 of uncultured beta proteobacterium. GTDB lineage: Bacteria > Pseudomonadota > Gammaproteobacteria > Burkholderiales > Burkholderiaceae > Polynucleobacter. The sequence continues at coordinate 11,865 of CAIKGX010000205.1, forward strand.
ATGAGTCTAGGTGCTATGGGCTATAAACCCAAGGAAAGCGGCGTTGTTGCAGCTCAGGACTTCTTGAAGTAAGGCTGGGGCAGGGGTTTCTCCCTGTACCCCTTATAATTCAAGTACTTATATAGAAAATGCATCACTAAACTAATAGAGACAGAAAGAATTCATATGTTGGCTACTAAACCGTATTTAACTCAAGCTGATGTCCAAAAAATCTTGGATGCGGCCAATACACTTGCTGCCCAAAATAATTGGGCAGTTACGATTGCCGTTTGTGATGAGGGTGGTCATATGATGGGTTTAATTCGTCGTGATGGTTGTGCGCCATTGTCTTCCTATATTGCACAAGAAAAGGCCCGTACTGCTGCCATGGGTAAACGCGAGACTCGCGTGTATGAAGAAATTATTAATAACGGTCGCCATGCTTTTTTATCTGCCCCACATGTTTCGGGGATGTTAGAAGGCGGCGTCAATATCGAGGTAAATGGGTTTACCATCGGCGCAGTCGGCGTTTCCGGCGTTAAATCGACCGAGGATGCCGAAACTGCTAAAGCCGGCATTGCGGCCATCCTGTAAGTTACCTTGACAAATATCGTTCCTGAAATAAATACCCCTACGGGGGTTGCTAATACAACCGCACCCGAAGTAACAATTACTTTTGCTGACTTTGGTTTAGATCCGCTGATTCAAAAAGCCGTATCTGAGCAAGGCTATACCATTCCCACCCCGATTCAAGCGCAATCCATTCCCCATGTATTAGCGGGCACCGACTTGATGGGGGCTGCACAAACAGGCACTGGTAAGACCGCCGCTTTTGTATTACCCATTATTCAAAAGATTTTGCGTCATGCGAGTAGCAGTGCATCTCCAGCGCGCCATCCTATTCGTGCTTTGGTATTAACGCCTACGCGTGAACTGGCTGTCCAGGTTTCGGAAAACGCTGCTAACTATTCTCGCCATACTGATTTACGGGCTGCCGTGGTCTACGGTGGCGTGGATATGAAAGAGCAAGTCGCTATATTACGTAATGGCGTGGAGATCTTGATTGCGACGCCTGGACGTTTGCTCGATCACATTGGCTCTAAAGTAGCCAACCTCTCCCAGGTAGAGATTTTGGTTTTAGATGAAGCCGATCGCATGTTGGATATGGGCTTTTTGCCTGATCTGCAACGCATTATTAATTTGATTCCTGCACAACGCCAAACCCTGTTGTTCTCTGCTACCTTTTCTCCTGAGATTAAGAAATTAGCGCAAAGCTATTTACGTACTCCGGTAACCGTGGAAGTGGCTCGTCAGAATGCTGCTGCAGATACAGTAAAGCAAGTCGTTCACATGGTATCGAGTGCAGATAAGCAGAATGCGATTGTCAAAGTCCTAGAGTCCCGTACGCGTCAAGGCTTATCACGTCAATGCATCATCTTTACGAATAGCCGCTTGGGTTGCGCTAGATTGTCACGGGCTTTAGAGCGTGATGGCATTAAAGCGGGCGCGATTCATGGAGATAAGAGTCAGGGTGAGCGCACTCTCACTTTAGATGCATTTAAGTCCGGCGCAATTGAGGCTTTAGTAGCAACTGACGTTGCTGCTCGCGGTTTGGATATTCCAGACATGCCTTTAGTGATTAATCATGAATTGCCATTTAATGCAGAAGACTTCATTCACCGTATTGGTCGTACCGGTCGTGCTGGTAGCAAAGGCGATGCGATTGCTCTAGTAGACGGTAGTGAAAAACGCTTGTTAGATGATATCGAAAAGCTGATGAAGCGTAAGCTCGATGTCCAGCCATTACCGGATATCTATATTCCCTCGAGTAAGCCTTCATCAAGCAGAGCACCATCAGAAAAATCGTACACGGCAAGAGTCTCACCAAGTAAAGTAGCAGATCCCTTTTTCTATATGCCTTACGAAGCTGGTGCTGCACCACAATCCTCCGCAAGCGCTGCAAAGTCAGAAGAGAAGAAAGTAGGGATTGTTTCTGCTAAGCCAGCAGTAGGTGCCTTATTGGGTGGCTTTAAGAAAAAATAATAGGGCGGTCACTTCGCGGTATTCCTTTTATATACTTCGATAATCCCATGCGTGAGTGGCGGCCAATAGCCACTCCGCTATCGAAGTGGTATCTCCAGCCGGAAGATTCCGCAAACCCAAATGCAGTGCCGCTTTACGCAATTCCTGTAAAGCCTGTTTTGCATCTTGCGTGTGTATTGTTGTGGCTAAAGTTTGTTTACTCAATTTCTCACCCTGTTCGTCTAGCACCAAGGGGAGATGTAAATATTGTGGCCTTGGGTAGCCTAGTAACTCTTGCAAATGAATTTGCCTAGCGGTGTTACTTAATAGATCCACACCTCGCACTACATGGGTAATGGCTTGTTCAGCGTCATCCACTACTACTGCCAACTGATAGGTAAATAGACCATCATTACGGCATAAGACAAAATCACCCACTTGATCATTGAGGTTTTGTTGTTGATGACCCAAACGCAGATCCTCAAATTCCACCTGACAGCCTGTGGGAAGAGCCAGTCTCCAAGCCAGCTTTTGTGATGGGGTATTTCCAAGATCATTCATCAAAATTGATGCGGGTCTACAGCTTCCTGGATAAATCACTTCTTGATTGCGTGGAGTTTCTATACCTAGCGCTGCCAAAGTGTTGCTAATGGCTTGGCGGGAGCAGGTGCAGGGATATAGGCATTTCAGGGTATTTAAGCGCTCTAGAGCCCTCTGGTAGCGTTCTTGATGACTTGATTGCCAACTGATTTTCTCATCCCACTGTAGGCCGCAGGCGAGTAATTGGCGTAGGATTTCTTGATCGGCGCCGGGCACGCACCTGGGGGTGTCTACATCCTCAATTCTGAGCAACCATTTACCTCCATTTTTACGGGCATCTAGCCAGCTGCCTAGGGCTGCTACTAAGGACCCGGCATGCAGTGGTCCCGTTGGGGAGGGGGCAAATCGCCCGCGGTAGCCGTCAGATAGGGGTGAAGGGTTTTTCAGATTAGACACAGCTAAAATCATCTCATGGCTTCACCCCGTTTTGTTCATCTACGCCTCCATTCCGAGTTTTCAATTACGGATGGAGTCGTGCGCATTGATGATGCAGTGGCTGCGGCCGTTAAAGATGACATGGGTGCCTTAGCCCTAACTGATCTGAGTAATTTATTTGGATTGGTGCGTTTTTATACGGCAGCCCGCTCGGCAGGAGTCAAACCCATTGCTGGCGCCGATGTGTGGGTGAGCAACCCCCAGGATCCCGATCAACCCTACCGTTTATTGCTTTTAGTCCAGAACCACTCAGGCTATCTGAATCTCTGTCAGTTATTGAGCAAAGCCTCTTTAGAGAATCAATCACGCGGTCGCGCTGAAGTGAAGCTTGAATGGTTTGCTGAGCCCGCCTCAAAAGCAGAGGACAAAGCGGCTAAAAAAACTCTAGCCCATGGCCTGATTGCACTTTCTGCAGGTCGTTGGGGTGATGTAGGCGTCGCTTTATTAGCTGGCCAAGAAGAGCAAGCCAAAGCAGCAGCTACCCGTTGGGGAAAGCTCTTTCCTAATGCGTTCTTTATTGAGGTTCAGCGTGGCGGTCACCCTCAGGATGAAAAACATCTACAGATGGCCTGCCATCTTGCTAGCGAGCTCGATTTACCCGTGGTGGCAACCCATCCAGTGCAGTTTATGGAAAAAAGCGATTTCACGGCCCACGAAGCACGGGTGTGTATTGCTGAAGGGGAGTTGTTGGGTAATCCGCGCCGTCAAAAGAAATTTAATGATGAGCAGTATTTCTTATCTCAAGAAGAGATGGAAAAACGATTTGCCGATTTGCCGGTTGCTTTAGCAAATTCAGTAGAAATTGCCAAGCGCTGCAATTTATCTTTAACACTGGGGCAGCCCCGTTTACCGGATTTCCCGACGCCACCGGGCATTACTCTGGATGAGTACTTACTTGCACTATCTGAAGTTGGTCTAGCTCGCCATATGGAGCGTAATTTCCCC
>CAIKGX010000206.1 GCA_903827075.1 uncultured beta proteobacterium
AGGCTGCTTAATTATTGATCAATGGATCAATAATTTTTCAAATTATAATGAAAAATATTGGGCGCTTGATGTTGTGACGATGCGTTTAATATATTGGATTTCAAGTTATGAGATTATTTTTAAAAATAGTTGTCCTGGCAATGCGCGGGGTACAAAAAGTTATCGGTACCGATCAGGATGAACGGGCGCTTGCCTGTGCTCAGGACAACATGGAACGTTTGGGTTTATCAACCCAGATCGAAATTGTCAAAGCGAATTTATTTCCTCAGGGTAAGGCAGGTTTGATCATTTGCAATCCTCCCTGGTTACCAGCCAGACCAAGCTCATCTCTAGAGCATGCGATATACGACCCAGAGAGTCGGATGTTAAAAGGGTTCTTAGCTGGCTTGAAGGATCACTTATTGTCCGATGGTGAGGGATGGTTAATTTTGTCTGACCTAGCAGAGCATCTGGAATTAAGAACTCGAGCAGAATTACTCGAGTGGATTGATCAGGCCGGCCTGATGATTTTTGGGCGCGTAGATATCAAACCCAAACACAAGAAAGTATTTGATCAGTCAGATACGCTTTATTTCGCTAGAGCAGCTGAAGTTACTTCGCTATGGCGCTTAAAGAGCAAGCAGTAATTTACTTTGCAAATAATTGGCTTGGATCTTCAAAAGCCTTGAATTCCAAAGCATTGCCTGAGGGATCCAGGAAAAACATCGTTGCTTGCTCGCCTACTTGGCCTTGAAAACGAATCTGCGGCTCAATCACAAATTCCATTTTGTTTTCCCGTAAACGATCGGCTAGGGCATTCCAGTCATGCATTGTTAATACCACCCCAAAATGCTTCACGGGGACTTGATGACCATCCACCTCATTTGAGGCAGTGTGTCCACACTCTTCTGGTGCTAAGTGGGCTACCAGTTGGTGCCCAAAGAAATTGAAGTCAATCCACTCGCTAGAGCTGCGGCCTTCATCACAACCTAAAGTGCTGCCATAAAAGCTTCTAGCAGCCTCTAGATCTTTTACTGGGAAGGCGAGATGAAAGGGTTGAATTGCAGACATGGGGCATCCTCAAAAGTATTCGGGCTTCAAATGAAGCTACAGCAAGTGACTATCGGCAAAGTTTAGTATATTGGATACATAAAAATAATTATCTCTAATATCAGGGGGCAAGCATGTTCGGTAGTCAATTTAGTCAGCTTTGTCGTGTGCTCGTTTGCGGCACTCTAGCTCTTTTCTTTAGCGGGTCTATTTTTGCGGCTTATCCAGATAAGCCAATCAAGCTGGTGATTCCTTATCCTCCTGGCGGGGCAACTGATGTTATTGGTCGAATTATTGCCAAGAATTTGGGTGATGTACTAGGTCAGCAGGTCGTGGTTGATAACCGCGGTGGTGCAGGTGGCAATATTGGTGCTGAGGCAGTTGCCAAAGCAAGTCCTGATGGCTATACCTTACTGATGGGCGCCGTTACATCACACTCCACTATGGCAACCCTTGAAAAAGGTAAGTTGCGTTATGACATCCTTAAAGACCTCACTCCAATCATGATTGTGGGTTCAGTGCCTTTAGTGGTTGTGGTCAATCCCAATCTGCCAGTGAGAACGCTAAAGGGTTTAGTCGATTATGCGAAAGCCAATCCAGATAAATTAAATTACGCCTCATCAGGTCCCGGTGCACCTCAGAGAATGGCTGCAGAAATATTTCGTAGAGAAGCTGGTGTCAATATTACGCACGTACCTTACAAGGGTAGCGGTCCAGCAATGACGGATTTAGTGGCTGGACAAGTCAATATGATGGTGGAGACGGTGCCTGCTGCGTTGCCATTTATTACTGCCGGACAACTGCGCCCTTTGGCTGTAACTACTGCTAAGCGTATTTCAATGTTGCCTGACGTTCCCACTGCTGCAGAGTCTGGAATGCCCGCATTAGAAGTAAGCTCTACCTTTGGAGTCCTGGCGCCAACAGGGACACCAACCGCCATCATTGATCAGTTAAATACTGCCCTTGCAAAGTTGTTAGTTAACCCAGAGGTGAAAGAAGCGTTTTTAAAACAAGGGGTTTTTGCTGCTACACCAACGAAGCCCAAGCAAGCGGCAGAGCTGTTAGCGGCTGAAGTCAAGCGCTGGGAAAAAGTCATTAAAGATGCAGACATCAAGTCTGAATAAGCGTTTCAATAATAAGTAAAAGAATAAAAAAGCCATGACTAGTAATGCAGATAAAAAGATGAAACCAGTTCCTGAAAGTGGATTACGTAAGGGCTTAACGAGTTACGGGGATAAAGGATTTTCTTTATTTTTACGAAAGGCTTTTATTAAAGGTGCTGGCTATACCAATAGCGCATTAGATCGTCCAGTGATCGGCATTATTAATACAGGTAGCGCATACAATCCCTGTCATGGCAATATGCCTCAATTAATGGAGGCTGTTAAGCGTGGTGTGATGTTAGCAGGTGGACTGCCGATGGATTTTCCAACGATCTCTATTCATGAAAGTTTTGCTGCGCCTACCAGCATGTATTTGCGTAACTTAATGTCCATGGACACCGAAGAAATGTTGCGCGCCCAGCCAATGGATGCAGTTGTCATGATTGGTGGATGCGACAAAACTGTGCCAGCGCAAATGATGGGCGCTGCCTCTGCAGGTATTCCGGCAATTCAATTGATTACAGGCTCGATGCTGACAGGCTCTCATCGAAGTGAGCGCGTAGGTGCTTGCACCGATTGCCGTCGCTATTGGGGAAAGTTTCGCGCTGGTGAAATTGATGAGACTGAAAAAGATGAGGTAAACGATCAACTCGTTGCTAGTGTGGGCAC
>CAIKGX010000207.1 GCA_903827075.1 uncultured beta proteobacterium
ATCGATCGACTAAAGTTGCAGCCACACCCAGAAGGAGGCTTCTATAAAGAAATGCATCGATCAAAAATACATATTCAGGAGGCAAGTGGCTTAAGGGAAAAGAGTGCTTATACGAGCATCCACTACCTTTTATCGGGAAAAGATTTTTCATCTTGGCATCGGATTAAGTCAGATGAAACTTGGTTCTTTCACCTTGGATGTGATGTGCTCATCCATCTCTTTGACGAAAATAAATTATTGCAAACCATTCAACTAGGACTGGAATCAAAGAATTTACAAACCACTATTCCTGCAAATACCTGGTTTTCTGCCAAACCACTAAGTGCAGAATCCTTCTGCCTCGTTAGTTGTGCAGTCGCGCCAGGATTTGAATTTAGTGATTTCGAAATTGCACAACGCGAAGAGTTATTGAAGGAATATGGAATATCAGCCAGGAATATTCAAACGATTGAAGCGCTGACGAGAAATTAACAAGCATGGACAATTCTTCTACAGCCCATTTACAGCCAATTTCTTCCGTGCAGAAAAAACTTCTTGCCTAAAAAATTAATAGCCAAGGAGAGAATGGCAGTCGTACCACCCGTTACTATCGCCTCTGTAGTCACGCCGCCAAAATGGCTGGGATGAACCAATAAATCCGCAACAACACACATGGCCCCGGTAATGCCTGCAACGATGTATTTGTTACCAAACCATCTGTGGGTAAACAAAGAAAGAATGAGCACTCCAATGCCGGTTATAAAACCTGTCTCAAGAGCTTTCTGAAGGTGGCCTATTGTCGCCAGCCAAATATTACCCTGAACCATTACCAATAAACAGGCAGGAGTAGCTTCGCAAAACGGCATTACAAAAATCTTTATTTTCTGCGGCAGCATTTTGACCCCCCGTGATTTGCTAGTTCACAGTAACATGCCCTAGCCAATCTATCAAATGAAAAAGCCCAATGCGCTACTAAGAATTATGTTGAGGACTTGCTCCTATCTCTTGGTCTTATATTTTTGTATCGCCTCTTTGAGATCGGTATATTCAGCGCACCCAAAAGTACAGGCCTTATCCAACCTTCCTAACAGCAATTCCGCTCCAGGCAGATCATTATTAATGAGCTTTAACTTTCCGTAGTACTCGAGAGCGCCCCGATGATCTGGGTCTATTTTTAGTGCGGCCTGATAATATTTTTCAGCTCCAATCAAGTCGGGCGGTTGTTTTTTGCGCAAGCTATAACCCATCAAATTATTCCAGTCTGCTGAGCTTGTCTCATTGACAGCTTGCAATTGCTTGATGGCCTGCTCATATTTTTCAGATTGGATACTTGCCCGTGATTCTATTAACCAAGCGGGATCCGATTTAGTAGGTGCTATATCTGCCGCCCGAGAAATCCCAATTAAGGACAATGAGAGCAAGAAAACAAAAGCAAAATATTTCATTAAAAGACTCCTCTATATTGAAGGGATTGATGCTCTATATTTTTGGACTTGGGTAAATGGCATGGCTTATGTGTGCTCCATTTTTATTAACCCTTACTAAAACCATATCACCAACATCTACCACCTTTCCGGCATACGCCTGTATGTTGACATGATGTGTAACTAGAATGATGGGGGTTTTCGAGTATTTACCTAATTCACTTTTGATAAGCGCTTCTAGTGCTTTGGTCTGCTTCTTTTCTAAACTCATATCATCAAAAAATGAGCCTAGTGCTGGCTCTATCTTTACCGGACCCTTATTCAATAGATTTGCGGTATCTATACATCTGCACCAGGGACTGCTCAAAACTTGAGCGTTTTGAATGCCTTGACTAGCAAGCCAATTACCAACTGCCTTTGCTTGCTTTTTACCGTAATCGCCTAAATTACGCTGAGTAGGGCACTGGGCTATGACATAAGCTGCTGGGTCCCCATATCCAGGAGCATCAGCATGCCTCATTAGTAAAATATGCTGGCCATCTTGTAAATCATCGACTAAAGCTGCTTTTGCTTGAACTGCAATTAAAAAGCCGCTAAGAATAAAAATTAAAGCAGCAATTTGTTGATTGAATCGACTCATTTGGGTGAAATGATGATGTGGCCTCAGGAACCCCCATCCTAATCGATGGAGAAAAATCCTGCTTACCGTAACAAAAATCTAGATTGAATAACAGCGGCCTTTAGCTAAGGCGATCAAAAAGCCGAATTGGCCCGGGCGGGCGCGTACTAAAATCTATTTAGAGGCTCAGGCTTCAAAAACGCAGCTTAAATCTAGCTCCTGAGACGGCGAAGTTTCATGAGAATATTTTAAAAAATTTTCACGATGTCTTCTATAGAATAAGAGCCCTTCTTGGAGGCTAGCTACTGTTGCCCCTTGTTCGAGCATCCTGTCCCACAGATTCCAATCTTCTTGGGGATGAACGCCATTTTCAAATCGTTTTTTATAGCCAATCTTTTGTCCAAAAACCGTGCGGTACATCATTGATCCATGATGCTGTTCTTGGCGATTCCAATACAAGTCGCCCTGATACGGTAGCGTCTCACCGGGCACCCGCGTTAAGATCTCCTCCTTTAATTCACCCGTAACAACAATGTCATACGTAACGATATCGGCGCTAGCATTTGATAACAACTCAATAGCATCTGAACGCAACCAATTATCAGCGCCTATAAATAGGACATACTCTGTATTCACCTTAGACAGCATGTCTTGAAAGTTATCTACCACCCCCAAATTTTCATGCCTAAATATATATTCAATCTCCGGATATAGGCTTGGTAGATGACTGCAATCTAACCCGCCATCATCTACAAATAAAATTCTGGTAGGAGGCGTGGTTTGGGAGAGTAGTGACTCGATGCAATGTGCAGCAAGGTGTCCATATCGATAGGAGGCAATAACGACTGTAATCATATTGATTGGCATTAGAGCATGGAACGATGACATTTCCATCCAAACCCAATGAAAAAACCACCCGAAGGTGGTTTTGATGTTTCTTGGTTGACCGGGGCTTAGGATGTCAGACCCCGCTGGAACTTAATGTGTATGGCCTTGATTTTTCATGGGCATCTTTGGCATTTGCATATTATTGCCATTCATCATTTGTTGATGTAGTGCGGGATCACAATGCTCATAAGCATTGCCGCCACTCATTTGGTGAGCATGGGCATCCTTGTATCCCAAGATAGTTGGATCAACCATGCCCGCAATCATGGCAATATGCCCAAACACTAAGAATAAGGAAACACAAATCGCGTGGATCTTTAGCCTGCCCATTTGGTTTAAGGCTCGATTTACCAATCCGAATTCTTGTAAAGCAATCCAGATCAATGGCAAGCCTGCTATTACATAACTACCCACAGCAATCACATCAATAGCCGTTCTCCACTCGCCTGCCTTGGTAATTGGAATGACCGCATTAGTCACGATGTAGTAGATGATGCCCACAAAGTAAACCCCAACAGCAATCCCAGCAAAGCGATTGAGATAATAAATAGCGCCATCAAACTTGCGAGTGAAGAGGATGTATAGCTCAGTGATTGCTAAAGTCTCAGCCAAGATAACTGGGATGGCCATGAAAATAATTAAGTTCCAAGGCTGGTTAACAGCCAACAACTCCATGTAGTGAGTCATGTTCATTTGTTTCTCCAAAATATAAGCGTGACCAGATGTCACAAATCAAGCTAACTGGTATTACAAAATTAGCTCAGGCTTTTGGAGGTTTGTATATGAAGCCAATCATTGGCTGAAGAACCAATGAGGAATATAGTGAAATGTGAATTCCTGTGAAATCTGTAGCCAGATCGATACCCGGTACCGAGGAAATAACTAAGCCCAAACAGCAATGATATCCATCCCCATGACATGACTGATTGGAATTTTTATCTTGAGCACTGCTAGCCACTTCATCACAGTGATGTACCGAATTATCAATGGCCGTAATTTGATGCTGTGGATGATGTGCCGATAAATCAATAGGCATGGCAGCCGCATGAATCAAGCTGGCGAATAGACTTAGGCAAAGGGCAATACAAATCCTTTTCATAATTTCATTCTATGCCCATTTGCTGGATTTGTCGTTTTAAAGGACATTCCTATAATGAGGTAAACACACACTAAGGGCTTCTATGGCTTGGATTATTGGCAAATACTTACTAACCGCAGGAATGGTTGTATTCATCTCTGAAGTTGCCAAACGTAGCGATAGGATGGGTGGCTTTATTGCGGCATTGCCGCTAATGACCCTTTTAACTCTGGTGTGGCTCTATGTAGAAAACCAGCCAGAAGAGAAAATAGCCAATCACGCCTATTACACATTTTGGTATGTGATTCCCACATTGCCAATGTTTTTGCTGTTTCCCTATTTGCTTCCAAGAATTGGATTCTGGCTAACAATGAGCGCAAGCGTTGTATTAACGATCATCTGTTTTGGGCTCTTTGCCCTAGTGATGAAAATTTTTGGGATTGAGCTGCTCTAAATGAAAAAACCACCCGAAGGTGGTTTTGGTGTTTCTTGGTGGCCTGGG
>CAIKGX010000208.1 GCA_903827075.1 uncultured beta proteobacterium
AATAAAAAATCTAAGCCTGACAAATAGCCAAGAAATCCTGAGGATTTAATGAAGCCCCCCCGATCAATCCGCCATCAATATCCGGCATTGCAAACAGTTCAACAGCATTGTCAGGTTTGACACTGCCGCCATACAAAATTCCCACATGGGAAGCCACATCCCCGTCAAACTCCGCCAATTGCAGACGAATGGCTCGGTGCATATCCTGAGCAACTTGTGCGCTAGCAACTTGACCGGTACCAATCGCCCAAATAGGCTCATAAGCAATCAGACAGTCAGCTAAGCGATCTTGCAGCACCGCTACTTGCTTAGCAATCTGTCCACGAACGACCTCAACTTCCCGGCCAGAGTTCCGCTCATCAGCAGATTCGCCCACACAAATCACTGGGGTCATACCACTATCTAATACTTGTAATGCTTTTTCAGCAATCAGCTCATCGGTTTCTTGATGAAGTTGACGACGTTCAGAATGGCCAACAAGGACATACTTACAAGTCATCTCTTTCAACATAGAGGCCGCGACTTCACCGGTATAAGCGCCCGACTCAAAAGCCGATACATCCTGAGCGCCTAAACTGAGAAAAGCCAAAGAACAATCCTGAATCAACTGACTGCACTGCGCTAAATACGGAAAAGGTGCGCAAACCGCATACTGACGACCTGCTGGCATCCCCTGCTCCATGCCACGACAAACGGTTTTAACCCAGTCTGCATTTACTGCAAGACTGCCGTTCATTTTCCAGTTGCCGATAATGATCAGTGGGCGCATGACTATTGATAAATTCGATACTTAAACAGTGAGGACAATCTTGCCAACATGCTCAGAAGATTCCATCAAACGATGGGCATCTGCTGCCTGGTCTAACGTAAATGTTTTATAAATCACAGGCTTTAATTTGCCAGCATCTAGCAAAGGCCAAATGCGGGAATACAACTGCTGCGTGATCTGCTTTTTAAATGACACCGGTCTTGGTCGTAATGTTGAGCCTGTAATGGTTAAACGGCGGCGGAGAATTTGCCCTGTGTTCACTTCAGCTTTTGATCCACCCATAATCGCAATGATCACAATGCGGCCATCATCAGCCAAGCAATCGATTTCTTTTTGCACATAACTACCAGTAACCATATCCAGAACGACGTTTACACCCTTACCATCGGTAGCCTTCTTTACCTCTTCTACAAAATCTTGTGTCTTGTAGTTGATGGCCAAGTCAGCACCTAGTGCTACGCAAGCGGCGCATTTTTCATCAGTGCCAGCAGTCACAAATACTGTGTGACCTAAGGCTTTGGCAATCAAAATGGCAGTTACGCCAATGCCGCTCGAACCACCTTGTACCAATAAAGTTTCACCTTCAGATAATTCACCGCGCATGAAGACGTTGCTCCAAACGGTATAGAAGGTCTCAGGTATCGCCGCTGCTTCTTGATCAGTAAATCCCTTTGGATAAGGCAGACACTGTGCAATTGGCGCAGTACACAACTCAGCATAACCGCCACCTTGGACTAATGCGCAAACTTTATCGCCTAGCTTCAGGCCTAGCTCGTTATCAGCATGAGAAAGATCTCCGCCAACAATTTCACCAGCAACTTCAAGACCGGGAATATCAGAAGCGCCTGCAGGAACAGGGTAATGGCCTTTGCGTTGTAAAACATCAGGGCGATTAATGCCTGCAGCAATGACCTTAATCAAAACCTCACCAGTTCCAGCAGCCGGAGCTACTGGATCAGGGCGAGTGGCAGGCACCAACATGTCTGGTGCGCCAAATTCTTTGATTTCCATTACGCGCATATGAAAACTCCCACTAGATTATTGATATCCGTCTTTAACAATAATTAAGCTGTTTCGTCAGCTGCAGGTGCCTCAACTACAGGCTCAGTAGCACCGGCTAAAGGAGCAATCGTGCCGCCCTCATCCGCCATTGCAGCCTTGAGAGATAAACGCAAACGACCGCGCTCATCAGCAGCCAATAATTTCACGCGAACCACTTGGCCTTCTTGCAAATAATCCTTCACTTCTTTTACACGCTCATTAGCAATCTCAGAGATGTGCAGGAGACCGTCTTTACCTGGCAGAATATTTACCAAAGCGCCGAATTCAAGTAACTTCACAACTGGACCTTCGTAGATCTTGCCAACTTCAGCTTCAGCAGTAATACCCTCAATGCGCGCTTTTGCTTCAGCCATGCCTTCAGCACTAGTAGAAGCAATGGTTACAGTACCGTCATCTTTAATATCGATGCTGCAACCGGTTTCTTTAGTCAAGGCCTGAATTGTTGCGCCGCCCTTACCGATGACTTCACGAATCTTGTCTGGATGAATCTTGAAAGAAACCATACGTGGAGCATGTGCAGACAATTCAGTGCGAACTGAACCCATTGCTTCTTGCATCTTGCTCAAAATGTGCAAGCGACCTTCTTTAGCTTGAGCTAAAGCAACTTGCATAATTTCTTTAGTGATACCTTGAACTTTAATGTCCATTTGCAAAGCAGTAATACCGTTAGCAGTACCAGCTACTTTGAAGTCCATATCGCCTAAGTGATCTTCATCACCCAAAATATCGGTCAATAC
>CAIKGX010000209.1 GCA_903827075.1 uncultured beta proteobacterium
AAAGTTATTTAAATAGGGTTTTTTGAGGAATACATAGCTCTTCCAGGACCTCATCAGGGCAACAAATCAGCTTTGCCCCCTGTTGAATAAGGTGGTGGCAGCCCCTTGAGAGGGGGTTATTAATTGGGCCGGGCATGGCAAACACCTCACGGCCCATCTCCATGGCAAGTCTCGCGGTGATCAAGGAGCCAGACTGATTGGCGGCTTCTATCACCACCACGCCGAGGGCTAGGGCTGCAATCAAGCGGTTGCGCTTAGGGAAATGGAAGGCTTTTGGGCCTGTTCCGGGCGCTAGCTCTGAGATCAGCAAGCCCCTTTGCCTAATTCGATTGGCCAACCCCCAGTGTTCAGGGGGATAAACCACATCCACTCCAGTGCCACAAACAGCCAAGGTGGGGGCGTCTAACGCTAGGTCTAATACCGCTCGGTGGGCGGCCCCATCAATGCCGCGCGCTAGTCCAGAGATGACGAGTAAGCCCGCTCTTGCTAGGCCTTGCGCAAAAAACGAAGCGCTTTCTAAGCCAAATGGGGTGGCGGCACGCGAACCCACGATGGCAATCATGGGTAATTTCAGTAGCTCAATATCACCATATATATAGAGCGAACTAGGGGGATCAAATAAATCATTAAGACGGGCCGGGTAAAGAGCGTCTTGTTTTGAAATTTTTACGATATTGGCGGTGTTCTCTGGGATCATGGGGCAATTCTGAGCCGCGGATAAATTTACACAATCAGGACAGGCTGATTACTCTGTTGGATAATTCCTACATGGCTTTATTAACAGTACTTTGCTATCCGGATCCGCGCTTACATAAGGTTGCTAAACCTGTGGCGCAAGTAGATGCACGCATTAAAAAAATTGTGGCAGATATGGCGCAGACAATGTACGAGGCCCCTGGCGTGGGCTTAGCCGCAACTCAGGTTGATATTCATGAGCGCATACTGGTGATTGATGTTTCCGATAGCCAAGATGAGCTCAGGGTATTTATTAACCCAGAGTTGGTATGGGTTAGCCCCGAAACAAAATCGTGGCGGGAAGGCTGCCTTTCAGTGCCAGAGTATTACGACGAAGTAGAGCGGCCTGATGTGATTCGTGTGAGGGCCTTGGGTCTTGACGGCAAAGAATTTGAAGTGGAGGCGGATGGCCTCCTCTCAGTTTGTTTGCAACATGAGATGGACCACCTACAGGGCAAGGTTTTTGTAGAGCACCTCTCTATGTTGAAACGCAATCGGATTTCTCTCAAAATGAAAAAGCGCGCTAAAGAGTTAGTGGGTCAGCGCTAAGCGCCGCCGATGAAGATTGTTTTTGCTGGAACCCCTCAGTTTGCTGCGCATGCAATGTGCGCATTGGATGCTGCTGGACACGAAATTGTGATGGCTCTTACGCAACCCGATCGCCCCGCCGGCAGAGGAATGCAAGTACATGCAAGTCCAGTCAAAACATTTGCCATAGAAAAAAATATTCCGGTATTGCAACCAGAAACCTTAAAGCGAAATAGTGTAGATCTGCAAAAAAAAGCGCAAGCAAGCGAAGCTTATGATCGCTTGAGCCAAATGGATTTTGATGTAATGGTAGTGGTTGCCTATGGCTTAATCCTTCCGCAAGATATATTGGATATTGCAGAGCGCAAAGGGCGATACGGCTGTTTTAATATTCATGCCTCTTTGTTGCCTCGTTGGCGTGGCGCCGCACCTATTCAGCGCGCTATTGAATCTGGAGATACCAAAACGGGGGTGAGCATCATGCAGATGGATGCTGGCCTAGATACGGGCGATACCGTTCTCGTCAAGGAGATATCTATAGCTGCGAATGAAACCAGTGCAAGCTTGCACGATCGCCTTGCAACCTTGGGGGCAGACCTCATGGTAGAAACATTGGCTCTTTTAAATCAAGGAGTGGCGCTCAATAGAATCCCACAAGCAGTAGCTGGAATTACCTATGCCGAAAAAATATTAAAGAATGAAGCGGAAATTGATTGGTCATTAAGTGCTATAGAAATTGATCGACGCATTCGAGCGTTCAATCCCTTTCCTGGATCGACCAGCCCCACCAACAAAGAAGTTTTTAAGTTTTGGAAATCTGCCGTGCCAACAGGTCTGTCTTTTTCAAAGACGGGCGCGCTTGGAGAGGTTTTAGATGTTGAGGGCGATGATGTTTATATTCAATGCGGTGAAGGCGTGATTGCAATACAAGAAATGCAAAAGCCGGGAGGCAAAAAAATGGCTGCAAGCGCCTGCCTAAAACCATACCATTCACCAAAACAAACAATGCAGTTTCTAAAGGAATAGTTTGACTGATCAAAAAACACCACGTAGTTTGCCACTCTCAGAAGCAATGACAATTGCCGCACAGGCAATTAGCGAAGTGATTGAGGGGCGATCTCTCACGGAGGTGTTAGATCAACTAGATGCCCACGAGCGGCCTATTGTGCAGAGCTTAACTTTTGATACTCTGCGTAAATGGGTGCGCTCACATGAGCTCATTAAACAATTTGTCCCTAAAGCACCTCCACCTGAAGTAGATCATTTATTAAGTGTGGCTATTGCCTTATTTCTTCAGAGCAATTCAGACGGAAAGGGTTACGCAGCACACACGATTGTTGACCAGGCGGTGCGCTCTTGCGATGAATATGAGCCAACGATGTATGCCAAGGGTATGGTGAACGCAGTCTTGCGCAAGGTGAGTTTGCTTGTTCAGCCCCCCGAGGGAGAGAAGCGTTATCCGCCCGACCCCATTTCCATGTTCCTTCCACCCTGGTGGCGCGCTAGCCTGAAAAAGAATTACCCCAAAGCATGGCAAGCGATGCTAATTCAGCAAGCTCAGCGCGCACCTCTGATACTCAGAGTCAATGCGCGGCAATATACGCGCGATGAATACCAGTCCTTGCTAAGTCAAGCGGGTATTCCTTCGCAGCCTATTGAAGAGCTTGCCGGCATCAAGCTAAATTCTGCTTTGTTATTGCATGCCCCAGTCCCTGTTGTCGAGTTACCTGGTTTTTATAGCGGCGCAGTTTCTGTTCAAGATGCCGGCGCTCAGTTGGCGGCTATTTTGCTCGACCCACAAGCTGGCGAGCGGGTGCTGGATGCTTGTGCAGCACCTGGTGGCAAAACTGCCCATCTCTTGGAGTTGGCAGACTGTGAGATGGTGGCACTAGAGCTTGATGGAGCGCGCTTAGGAAAAATTGGCGGCAATCTTGATCGCCTACGCTTACATTCGGATTTGGTAAGGGTGATTAGGGGTGATGCATCAAAGGCGGCTTGGTGGGATGGAAAGCCATTTGACAAAATTTTGCTTGATGCGCCTTGTTCAGCCTCAGGAATAGTTGCGCGCCATCCTGATATTCCCTTTTTAAGACGTGAGGCAGATATCTGGACTTTACAGCAAAGGCAGCGCGCCATCTTGACGCAGGCATGGAAGATGTTAAATCCAGAGGGGCTGCTTTTATACGTCACCTGTTCAGTGTTTCCCGAGGAGGGAGAACACCAGGCGATTTGGTTTGCGGCGGAGCATAGCAATGCGTTACGATTAAGCGCCCCAGGGCAGATTTTGCCTACCGAGGTAAATGATGGTTTTTACTATGCTTTGTTTAAGAAAAAAGGGCCATGAGCCAAGGCATTAAACAATTCATCTTCGCTGGTTTGCTACTGCTGGGAATATTTTCAGGGGCTGCAAATGCAGAAGGGATCAAAATTAAATCCGTTGAATTGGAGCGGGTGGATAACGACTGGCTCTTAAATGCGGCGTTTCAGATTGAGCTCACACCCGGTTTAGAAGATGCAGTTCAAAAAGGGGTTGTACTGTATTTTCAAACGGAGTTTGAATTAACTCGCTCCCGTTGGTACTGGTTTGAAGAAAAGCCTGCATTTGCTCAGCGCCAAACCCGCCTCTCTTATCAGCCTTTGACTCAGCAATACAGAATTTCATCCGAAGGATTTTCCTTTTCAGCAAGAACGATCTCTGAGGCTTTGCAGGCGGTGGGCAGTATTGGTGGTTGGCGGGTGATTGATAACAATCAAATTGATCCAAGTAAGTCTTATTCTGCCGCCCTTCGAATGACGCTGGATTTGAGTAAGCTACCAAAACCATTTCAGGTTAATGCTTTAAACAATCGAGATTGGAATGTCTCTAGCGATTGGTTGCGCTTCCCTTTCCTGCCTAGCGGTCCTAATCTCATAAAACGATGAAGAGTCCGAGCGCCTCTCTCCGCCTCCGTTTTTTCCAAAGAGATGCTTGGAAGAGGCGCGCCCTTCCTATTGCAATGACTGCTATTGGCACATTTGCTCTATTGCTACTTATATTGCTATCAATTGCCTCTTCCAATACAGAGTTTTTTGATAACTATTTCATCTGGCTTTATACGGCCAACATAGTTGTTGGCATCTGTTTGACTGCTGTGATCCTGACCTTGGTTATTGTGATTGCGATACGGTGGCATAAGGGTCGTTTTGGCACTCGTTTAATAGCAAAATTGGCCATGATTTTTGCTTTGGTTGGCGTAGTCCCGGGTTTAATCTTGTATGGGGTTTCCTTGCAATTCGTCTCACGCAGTATTGAAACCTGGTTTGACGTTAAGGTGGAATCTGCTCTTGAGGCTGGCCTAGAGCTAGGGCGCGCCACCCTAAGCACTTCACTCATAGAGTTGCAAGATGATGGAAGGATAGTTGCCAACCAGATTCAGAGTATCCCCAACCATGCAAGCCCTGCAGAATTAACCTTATTGCTCTCGCGCTTACGAGATCAGCTGGGCGTTCAAGAAATTACGATCTTCAATAGTAGGCAAACACTCATTGCAACGGCAACATCAAGCGCAAGCCCAAAGCCATCTGCACCACCCAGCCTAGAGGCCATGAAACAATCTTCCACCTTAAAGGGCTCCGGCTTTATTGATGAGCCTCAAAGCGCTGGTGGGTCGCAAGTTTATCGATTGCGTGCAGTCATTCCGCTGGTGAAGGAGCGACCCCCCAGTGGGCGGGGATTCGGTTTAAGTATCCAAAATCAAAAAGAGCTTTGGTACTTGCAGCTGGTTAAATCAGTACCAGAGGGCATTACTAAAAACACCTTAGCAGTGCAGGCTGCTTACAGTGATTATCAAGAAAAATCATTGGGTCGCACGGGCTTACGAAAAATGTTTGTGGGCACATTAACGCTCACATTATTTTTTGCTTTATTTGTTGCGGTTACCTTAGCGCTAACTCTTGGACGACAGTTAGCCAGACCTTTGTTGATGTTGCTCAAAGGAACCCAGGCCGTCGCACAGGGGGACTTGTCTCCCAAGCCGGAATTGGATACCGGCGATGAGCTGGGAATGTTGACTCGTCAATTTAATGTAATGACTAGACAGCTGGCTGACACCCGCACTTCTTTGCAAGAATCCAAAACCTTCCTAGAAACTGTTCTTGGCAGCTTAACTGCGGGCGTTTGTATTTTCGATAAAAACTTCAACGTGGTTTCAAGTAATGCAGGGGCAGATAGAATTTTTGGTAAAGACTTAACTGAGTTTGATGGGCGGCCACTAAGCGATAGCCCCACGCTAGTAGAGTTTGAGCAGGCCATAAAGGAAGGTTTTGCTACATTGAAATTGGCTGTGGTTGGTGAGGGCGCTAAACCAGGGGCCCATCATTCACCACCGGTTTGGCAAAAACAGATTCAATTACATACCACCAATGAGTTTGAGAATGAGCTTGGCGTCACTTTATTTATTCGGGGAACGGAGCTGACATCCGACCTTCGTATGGTGGTGTTTGATGACATTACCGACGTAGTCAGTGCGCAACGTTCAATAGCATGGAGCGAGGTGGCAAGGCGCCTAGCACATGAAATTAAAAATCCTCTGACCCCTATACAGCTCTCAGCAGAGAGGCTACAGCATAAGCTGGCGGGTAAGTTAAGTCCGGAGCATGAGGAGATGATGAATCGTAGCACTGAAACCATCATTGGCCAGGTGCAGGCTATGAAAGAAATGGTGAATGATTTTA
The DNA here is from genome assembly GCA_903827075.1 of uncultured beta proteobacterium. Lineage (GTDB taxonomy): Bacteria > Pseudomonadota > Gammaproteobacteria > Burkholderiales > Burkholderiaceae > Polynucleobacter. The sequence continues at coordinate 5,977 of CAIKGX010000209.1, forward strand.
GGGATTTTGCTAAAACACCTGCACCGCAATTAAAGGCCGTCTCTATTAATACTTTGACTTCAGAGATCCTGGGTTTGTATGAAGGTAGCCCCCTCCATACCAATTTAGATCCACATTGCCCTGATATTTTGGGGGACTCTACCCAGCTAAGGCAGGTAATACACAATCTTTTACAAAATGCCCAAGATGCGACTCTTGAGGGTGAGCATCAAGGTGCACCAGTGGAAGTAAAAACAGAGCTAGTCCCTTATGGTGAACTCAATGGAGTGGTGCAAAATGCAGTGCGACTCACAATAAGTGATAGTGGATCTGGTTTTCCAGCTAAGATATTGGCAAGAGCATTTGAGCCATATGTCACGACAAAGAGTAAGGGCACCGGTTTAGGTTTGGCGGTGGTGAAGAAAATCATTGACGATCATGGTGCCAAAATTGAAATACGGAATCGTATGCAGGGGGAAGAAGTGGTCGGAGCACGGGTATCAATTTTGTTTATGAATCTCGCAAATGAGGCAACATAAGAATGGCTAGTATTTTGGTGGTCGATGATGAGATGGGAATTCGGGAGCTTCTCAATGAGATTCTGACCGATGAAGGCCACACTGTGTACGCGGCAGAAAGTGCGATTCAAGCGCGCACTATTCGTGAGCAAATGCGCCCAGACTTGGTTTTGTTGGATATTTGGATGCCAGATACAGATGGCATTACATTGCTAAAAGAGTGGTCTAAATCTGGCCAGCTCACAATGCCAGTAGTAATGATGTCTGGCCACGCTACCATTGATACGGCTGTAGAGGCCACTCGTATTGGCGCGATGAACTTTTTGGAAAAGCCGATTGCCCTTCAAAAATTATTGAAAACGGTGAATAAGGCCCTTGAAAGCTCCCCTAAGTATATTGAGCCAGCCGAAGATAAATTACCTCAGTCAGCCCCCTCGACAAGCCCAAGCGCTAAACCCTCTAGCAATGAACAACCAGCCCCCCCTGAGGCTGGTGAGTACATTAGCGGGATTGCAAAGAGCTACTTTGATCTGCCATTGCGTGAGGCCAGGGATTTATTTGAAAAAGCCTATTTTGAGCACCAGATGATCATTATGGGCGGTAGCATGACCAAAATATCTGAGTACACGGGATTAGAAAGAACCCATCTATATCGCAAGCTCAAGGCTTTGGGCATAGATACCTCACGCAATAAGGGTGAGCAATAAGGCCTTAAGCGAATCATTTGCCATAAGCGGCTGGAATTTATTCTTTACGCTAGCGTTTGTTGAAGGCATTGATGCATTACATCGCATCGATATAACAATCGAGTAGCGCCCACATTGTTTGTCTATCATTTTGAATTTATCCCATGGAAATTAAGGTCAACTTTCTCGATAAGCTGCGTCTTGAAGCAAAGTTCGATGACTTCACAGTGATTGCTGACCAGCCTATCCGATATAAGGGGGATGGATCAGCCCCAGGTCCTTTTGATTACTTTCTGGCCTCTTCAGCCTTGTGCGCTGCATATTTTGTGAAGTTGTACTGCGATACCCGCAATATTCCGACTGAAAATATTCGCCTCTCACAAAATAATATTGTCGATCCGGAAAACCGTTATCAGCAGATTTTCAAGATTCAGGTCGAATTGCCGGAGGATATCTCTGCCAATGACCGCCAAGGTATTTTGCGCTCCATCGATCGTTGTACGGTTAAAAAGGTAGTGCAAGCCGGACCAGAGTTTGTCATTGAAGAGGTAAAGAACCTAGATGCAGATGCGCAGACTTTGTTGGCGTTAAAGCCGGCTGTTGATGCCAGCACTTATATTGCGGGCAAGGATCTACCGCTGGAACAAACCATTGCCAATATGTCTGGTGTATTGGCAAACCTGGGAATAAAGATTGAAATTGCCTCGTGGCGCAACATCATTCCCAATGTGTGGTCCTTGCATATTCGGGATGCACACTCGCCGATGTGTTTTACCAATGGGAAGGGGTCGACAAAGGAAAGTGCATTGGCATCGGCTTTAGGCGAGTATATCGAGCGACTGAGTAATAACCATTTTTATGCAGGAACATTTTGGGGTGAAGACATTGCCAATGGAGTATTTGTCCATTACCCGAACGAGCGCTGGTTTAAGCCGGGCAGCAAGGACACGCTACCGACTGAAATTCTAGATGAGTATTGCCTGAAAGTTTTTAATCCCGATGGTGATTTACATGGCTCACATCTCATCGATACGAATTCCGGCAATGTGCAGCGCGGCATTTGTTCATTGCCGTATGTGCGCCAGTCGGATGGCGAAGTCGTCTACTTTCCATCCAACCTTATTGAAAATCTGTATGTCAGCAATGGCATGAGTGCCGGCAATACGCTAGCTGAAGCGCAAGTGCAGTGCTTATCAGAGATTTTTGAGCGGGCAGTTAAGCGTGAAATACTGGAGGGTGAAGTCGCTCTGCCTGATGTGCCGCAGGAAGTGATCGCGAAATATCCAGGCATCCTAGCAGGCATTAGGGGGCTTGAAGATCAGGGATTTCCAGTATTAGTGAAGGATGCGTCTCTGGGCGGAACCTATCCAGTGATGTGTGTCACATTGATGAATCCGCGGACAGGGGGAGTATTTGCATCGTTCGGCGCACACCCAAGTCTAGAGGTCGCACTGGAGCGGAGCTTGACTGAATTGCTTCAGGGGCGCAGTTTAGAAGGTCTGAACGATTTGCCTCCACCGACTTTTTCAAGTGAAGCGGTGACTGAGCCCAATAACTTTGTTGAGCACTTCATTGATTCCAGCGGCATCGTGTCGTGGCGCTTTTTCAGTGCAAAATCAGATTACGATTTTGTTGAGTGGGACTTCTCTGGCCAAGGTGAAAACTCCAATACTGAGGAAGCGGCAGCCCTGTTCGGTATTTTAAAAGCTATGGGTAAAGAGTCATACATGGCGGTATATGACGAGTTAGGTGCTATCGCATGCCGAATCTTGGTGCCAGGCTATTCTGAGATTTATCCGATAGAAGATCTTATTTGGGATAACAGCAACAAAGCCTTGTTGTTCCGCGCTGATATTTTGAACCTCGCTTGCTTAGATGATGTCAGGCTGGTTGCGCTACTTGAGCGCTTAGATAATAACGAGCTAGATGAGTACGGCGACATCGCCACATTGATCGGCGTCGAGTTTGATGAGAATACGCCTTGGGGTCAGCTAACAGTTCTGGAGTTGAAGCTACTGATTTATCTCGCCTTGCAGCGCTTTGATGAAGCGCATGAGTTGGTGGGCGCCTTCCTTCAATATAACGACAACACAGTCGAGCGCAAATTGTTTTATCAGGCCCTAAATGCAATTCTGGAGATTTTGCAGGATGACGGCTTGGAACTCGATGACTATGTAGCCAACTTCCGCCGGATGTTCGGCAACGAGAGGATGGATGCCGTATTAGGCTCAGTGGACGGTAGTGTGCGCTTCTATGGCTTGACTCCAACCAGCATGAAGCTAGAGGGGCTCGACAGACACCACCGCATGATCGACAGCTACAGAAAATTGCATACTGCTCGGTCTAGAGCTACTGCTGGGTAGCCATAGTTAGGCTGTTTTCAAGCCAAAATACAGTTTCATTTATAATATCCAGTCTTGGCCTGGTAGCTCAGTCGGTAGAGCAGAGGATTGAAAATCCTTGTGTCGGTGGTTCGATTCCGCCCCGGGCCACCAAGAA
>CAIKGX010000210.1 GCA_903827075.1 uncultured beta proteobacterium
ACCGCACTTGAAAGAGCTGCTCAACATTTAATTCTTTTGGGTTGCGAACCGCATGCATAGCCTGCTCCTCTTTACTCAGAATCACCGCATACCCGCGCTCCAAGGTTCTTTGGGGGTTGAGCATCTCAAGCTGTAATTTGTAATGGGATTGATTGCGATTCCAACTTTCCATCCGCACCACCCAAGCTTGGCTCAAGCGCTGTTGCCAATTTACGATCTGCTCGCGCATGCGATCCGGATTGGGCAATGTATGACTTAAGCGAAGTGCTAATTGATCGAGGGTTTGCGCTTCACGTTCAATACGTTGATTCATTCTTTGCAAGAGCGCCTGCTTGATAGCATCTAACTCTTGCAACATTTGATCTTTGCGTGGCGCTGCCAATTCTGCTGCGCCGGTTGGGGTAGGCGCGCGCAAGTCAGCCACAAAATCGGCAATTGTCACATCGGTTTCATGACCCACACCGCTCACGATAGGAATGGATAATTGGGCAATGGCATAGGCCAACTTCTCATCATTGAAAGCCCATAGATCTTCAATACTGCCACCACCTCTCACTAGCAAAATCACATCAACAACTTTTTCTTTTTCCGCCGCTTTTAGTGCTGCCATGATTCCGGCGGGCGCATCAGGGCCTTGCACGAGTGTGGGATAAATCACGATAGGAATATGGGGCGCCCTTCTTGCTAAGGTGCTTAAGACATCTTTTAGTGCGGCCGCTTGTGGTGAGGTAATGATGCCAATCGATCTTGGATGGGTAGGTATCTCGCGCTTGCGCTCTGCGTCAAACAAACCTTCTTTAGCCAATTTGGCTTTGAGCTTTAAAAAGGCTTCGTACAAACCGCCCATGCCGGCACGGCGCAGTGTTTGAATCGTCAGCTGAATATCCCCTCTTGGTACATAGAGCCCGAGATTGGCACTAACCTCTACCAAATCCCCAGATTGCGGCATAAATCCCACTTGCCCATTGCGACCCCGGAACATCACACAGCGAATCTGCCCCTCCTCATCTTTTAATGAGAAGTACCAGTGCCCACTGTCATATGCCTTGAAGTTCGATATCTCCCCGCTCACCCAAACGCTATCAAAGCGTTCTTCCAAAGACGCTGCAATGGCGCGGTTAAGATCGCCAACAGTGAGGATTTCTCTTGATATTTCCGACATTTTTTCTCTTTTATCTACACGTTATATGGCTTGGGGCCCAATAAATATCCACAGAAGCAGCGCCAATCTCAGATGAATACTCAAAAGTAAGTAATTACTGACCCACAGCGTCTCATTATTCCAACAGTTAATTTGTAAGCAATTGATTTATATGGCATATTTTTAATGGCAATATGCCTTGTATGCCCTCTTTAAACCACCCCATGATCACCAATCAAATCCTTCCAGCAGCATTCCTCAAAAGTTTTGCACAGACTTATCCACAGGCAGGCTTTCAGAAAGTGGGTTTCTAATTCAGCTAAAGTACTGAGCTTATGTACTCAATCTTACTGTCAGCAGGTTGGCCTATTTGGCCTTTATTAATTATCTCCATTATTGGCCTTGCCATAGTGCTCGAGCGCGCTTGGTATTTGCGCCAAATTCATCTCTTCCCTAAAAATAGCCTCGAATCGACATTTATCCTAGCAAATCTCATTTCACAGCAAAAAACGGTGTCTGAAGCGGAAATTACTGCCATTAGTCAGCTTTCCCCTGTAGGACCGCTGTTTGCCTGCGTTTTGCGGGAAAAAACCGCTGGGAACTCGGCCAACTCGGCCTTAGAAGAACTACAAGCAACCGCGCAAAGCACCTGGAATAAATTAGAGCGCTACCTCGGTGCTTTAGCCACGATTGCAACTGTGGCGCCTCTACTCGGTCTTTTTGGCACGGTGGTTGGCATGATTGAAATCTTTGGCAGTCAAGGTGCTATCAATGGGGGTACTGGCAGTCCCCAACAACTAGCACATGGGATTTCAGTAGCGCTGTACAACACCGCTTTTGGTCTTCTCATTGCCATACCGGCATTGGCAGCATGGCGAGGTCTGCGTGCCATGGCCAATCAACGCCGACTCGAGTGTGAAGAATTTACCCGCCAGCTATTTAAGAAACTCTATCCTCACCCCATCCTCACAAAATGAGCTGGTTAGATCACCGCCTTCAGCAACAGGGAAGATTTTCCTTGGGATCGACCTCAGCTCCTGTTGAACCAGAGATTAATCTCATTCCCTTTATTGACGTGCTGCTGGTGGTGTTGATTTTCTTAATGATCTCCACTACCTTTACCCGCTTTCAAGAATTAGCTATCACCCTACCCACGGCCAATGGTTCAGATAGTCAACTCGAGACCAAGCAAATTCATATTGCGGTCAGTCGCGATGGTCGTTTTGCTGTCAATGGTAAGTTGACTGATCGAACTCAATTAACTAGAGCCCTCACCTTAGTTAATGAAAACAATCAAAGCAAAGAATCTGTGAGCAATACTCAGGTCAGCATCGATGCAGATGCCCGTGCACCACATCAAGCGGTGATGAGCGCCCTTGAGGCAGCGCGCGATGCCAAGCTTTCCAATATTGTGTTTACCAGTCAGACTAAGAAATAATATGTCTATCTCTACATTTCAATCACTCTGGATCTATGTTTCGTAAAGCCCCCGCATTTTGGGAAAGACGCGGTCCCACCAGCCTATTACTTTGGCCTTTGTCTTGGGTATACGGCCTAGTAATTCGCGCACGCAAGTTGATTGACGACTTGGGTTTGGGCAATAGAAAACCCCAACCAGTACCCATCATCATTGTGGGCAATATTCGTGTGGGTGGCACAGGCAAGACCCCGATCGTGATTGCCTTAGCGCAGCGGCTATCCCAGTTAGGTTGGACACCAGGAATTATTAGTAGGGGTTATGGCTCCACACTGCAAACATCCCCCATCCAGGTTCAAAGCGATGCTGATGCTGCGGTCGTTGGTGATGAACCAGTACTGATTGCCAAGCGGACTCACAATCAATTTCCGATTTGGGTTTTTCCAAAACGCCAGAAAAGCATTGCAGCCCTTCTTAAACACGATCCAGCGGTAAACGTCATCATTAGCGATGATGGTTTGCAGCATACCGGTCTCACCCGTTGGCCAGCCCGAGAGGGTGGCCGGGATATTGAATTGGTCGTACGCGATCAACGCGGCGAAGGTAATCGATTTTTATTACCAGCAGGTCCTTTGCGTGAACCCGCCACCCGTGAGCGTGATGCCACACTGATGACTGGCGCTCCGACTGGAGCCAATGGCGATCAATACCGCGATGAATATTTCTTGGGGCGTCGTGCATTTAGTTTGGGCAGCACCTTAGGAAATGCATATCAACTCAATCATTCGACCAACACCACATCTTTAGAAGATTTGGCTGATACCTACCTGCCCACCAAAATCACGGCAGTTGCTGGTATTGGCAATCCCCAGCGCTTCTTTGATGATTTGCTATCCCACGGCATTGCAGCCAAATACATACCTTTGCCCGATCACAGCCCCCTAACAGCAGAATTCTTTCACTCGCTCAATGCTGAATGCATCTTGATTACTGAAAAAGATGCCGTAAAGTGCACCGCCATATCTGATGAACGTATTTGGGTTGTACCCATGAACTTAAGCATTCCTGATACATTAAGCGAGTGGTTGCAATCGATTCTGCAGCGACCCGATCCCAACCGCTACACTTTGTAGCTCATTCATTACAAGACATTGATTACGGAACCTTATGGACAAGCGCTTACTCGATATTTTGGTCTGCCCTTTATGCAAAGGCTCTTTGCACTTGGATGCCGATAAACATGAGCTGATTTGTAAATTGGATCGCTTGGCTTACCCCATTCGCAATGACATTCCAGTGATGTTGGTAGATGAGGCTCGTAGCCTTACTGCTGAAGAAATCCATTAACAGCAAGATCTCCACCTTCATCGTGAGCAAGCAAGCCCCTGCGTTTTTAGTTGTTATTCCTGCTAGATTGGGGTCCACGCGTTTACCGCGCAAGCCCTTAGCTGACATTGGCGGCAAACCGATGGTGGTCCGCGTTGCTGAACAAGCCAAACTCTCGCTTGCCCAAAGCGTGGTGGTTGCGACAGACTCTGTAGAAATTCAGGCGGCATGTAATCAATATCAAGTGGAGTGTTTGATTACTAGCTCCGATCATCCAACCGGCACGGACCGCATTGCAGAAGTTGCTCGACTGTTAAATTTAGCAGCCAATACTTTGATCGTGAATGTCCAGGGTGACGAACCCCTCATTCCTCCCGAGCTCATTAATCAGGTTGCGCAAACTTTAGCGGATAGTCCTGCATGCGCTATTTCAACAGTAGCAGTACCCATTACCGACGCTTCCGAAATCAATAGCCCCAATGTGGTCAAAGTGGTGCTGAATCGCTCTGGCGAAGCACTGTATTTTTCCAGAGCAAGCATTCCCTTTGTCCGAGATCCGGGGGCTGCGTCTTCAGTGATTCACCTGCGCCATGTGGGCATTTATGCCTATCGGGC
>CAIKGX010000211.1 GCA_903827075.1 uncultured beta proteobacterium
CACCGCACAAATCACAATAATGACTGGAGCAATGATCGAGAACGGAATTCTCAAGATAGAGGCGAACAATGGAACGCAAGTTAAAACAACAAACAAGCCGGCCAAGTTACCTAGATACATACTAGCGATCAAGCCCCAAACAAAGTCTGGTTTCTCAACGAAGAGCAATGGTCCTGGTTGCAAGCCCCAAATCAACAAGCCGCCAAGCAATACAGCAGCTGTTGGAGATCCTGGAATACCCAAGGACAACATAGGTAACAAGGCGGCAGTACCGGCAGCATGAGCTGCTGTTTCTGGAGCAACAATGCCTTCCATCTCGCCCTTACCAAAGTTCTCACTATTCTTAGAGACGCGTTTTGCAACACCATAGGACATGAATGAAGCTGGTGTAGCACCACCTGGGGTAATACCCATCCAGCAACCAATCAAGCAGCTACGCAATGAAGTGGCCCAGTATTTAGGCAGCTTAGCCCAAGTCTCGAGAACTACTTGACGACGAATCTTGGCAGCAGCACCGTGGAAAGCTAAGCCCTCTTCCATTGAGAGCAAGATCTCACCAATACCAAACAGACCAATCACGGCGATCAAGAAATCAAACCCACGCATCAACTCTGGGTTACCGAAAGTAAGGCGCAATTGACCCGTTACCGTATCCATACCAACGGTAGCCAAAGCGAAGCCCAGCATCATGGCAGAGATGGTCTTAAATGGCGACCCTTTGTTCATACCCACAAAGCTACAGAAGGTGAGCAGGTAGACGGAGAAGAACTCCGGCGGTCCAAATTGCAAAGCAAACTTCGCAACTAATGGCGCCAAGAAGGTAATCATCACAATCGCAAAGAACGCACCAACAAAAGATGATGTGAACGCCGCAGTCAATGCTTCTCCAGCCTTACCGTTACGGGCCATTGGATAACCATCAAAGGTTGTCGCAACAGACCAAGGTTCGCCTGGAATATTAAAGAGCACAGATGTAATTGCGCCGCCGAATAATGCGCCCCAATAAATACAGGAGAGCATGATGATGGCTGATGTAGGTGGCATGGTGAAAGTTAATGGCAACAGAATCGCGATTCCGTTTGCGCCACCCAAACCTGGCAATACGCCAATGATCACACCAAGAGTTACACCGACGAGCATCAATAGCAAGTTAAAGGGTGTCATTGCAACGGCAAAGCCGCCGAATAGAGCGCTAATTTCTTCCAACTTGTACTCCTTCTTTTCTAATCTTTTTTAGTTATATTTTTTTAATTCACGCCGATAAATTCGAGTGGGTTAATCCATGCGCCATGTGGCAATGGAACTTGGAACCAATACTCGAACATCAGATACAGGGATGCGCTCACCCCAACTGCCACAGCAACAGCCTTCCACACTGGATATTTACCAAGCCAAATCATGAAGACGGCAATATAAATCACGGCGGAAACATAAATACCGATCAGCTGAACGCCTAAAACAAACACAATGGCTGGCAGTAATACGGCCATCACTTGCTTAAATGGCTCTTTATCAACAAAGGATTCTGTTTTCTTTTTCTTATTCACAATCGCAGATTGATAGAGCGTGATTGAGCTAGAAAGGATGATGATCAAACTAATATAAAACGGAAAATAACCCGCTTCTGGGCCGTCACTACCCCAACTAGCACCTAGTTTGAGACTTCCACTCATTACCACGAGACCTACAGCAATAAATAAGAGGGAAGTGATGATATCCATCGCTCTAACGCTAATTACTGA
>CAIKGX010000212.1 GCA_903827075.1 uncultured beta proteobacterium
AAACCGGTGGCAAACAGTATAAAGTTGCTGCAGGCGAAAAATTGAAAATAGAACAGATACCAGCGGAAATCGGCAGCGAAATCACTCTTGACCAAGTCCTCGCCGTAGGCGAAGGCGCTTCACTGAAATTAGGTGATCCATTGGTTAATGGTGCAGCTGTGATGGCCACTGTCGTCTCCCAGGGACGTCACGATAAAGTGACAATCTTTAAGATGCGCCGTCGTAAGCATTATCAAAAGCACCAAGGCCATCGTCAGAATTACACAGAAATTCTGATTAACACGATTAAAGCCTAAAGCAGGCTAACGGCGAATAGCAGGAGAAAGATATGGCACAGAAAAAAGGCGGCGGCTCAACACGAAATGGCCGCGACTCAGAATCGAAACGCTTAGGCGTTAAGGTATTTGGCGGCGAGCAAATTAATGCTGGCAGCATCATCATTCGTCAACGTGGCACAAAGGTTCATCCTGGTGTAAACGTTGGTATTGGTAAGGATCACACTTTGTTTGCCCTCATCGATGGCCAAGTGGAATTCGGCGTTAAGGGTGCTTTGAAAAAGGCCCAGGTTTCAGTTCTGCCCCGTTCATAAGGCGCCTGACTGAGACACGTTTGATTCAGATTTTTTCCGAATTTAACTCTTAGGAACAGGCCTCGCTAGCGCGAGGCCTTTTTTATTCATGAAATTTATAGACGAAGCACGTATTGAAGTCATAGCTGGCCAAGGTGGCGCCGGGAGTGCCTCCATGCGCCGCGAAAAGTTTATTGAATTTGGCGGCCCCGATGGTGGAGATGGCGGTAAAGGCGGTAGTGTTTGGGCAATTGCTGATCGCAATATTAATACACTGATTGACTACCGCTATGCCAAAACGCACACTGCAAAAAATGGTGAACCTGGTAGGGGTGCTGATTGCTATGGTCGCGCAGGCGATGATATTGAATTGCGAATGCCGGTTGGAACCATCATTGCCGATTACGACACTGGTGAACCCATTGCGGATTTAACGACTCATGGTGAGCGCCTGTGTTTGGCGCAAGGCGGGGTAGGCGGTTGGGGCAATATTCACTTTAAGAGCAGTACGAATCGCGCGCCACGTCAAAAGACTGGTGGTAAAGACGGCGAACGTCGTAAGCTCAAACTCGAATTAAAAGTATTGGCGGATGTGGGTTTGCTAGGTATGCCTAATGCAGGTAAGTCGACATTGATTACCGCTGTGTCAAATGCGCGTCCAAAAATTGCTGACTATCCATTTACCACTTTGCATCCAAATTTAGGCGTAGTACGGGTAGGCGCAGAGCGCAGTTTTGTCATCGCTGATATTCCAGGTTTGATTGAAGGCGCAGCTGAAGGTGCTGGCTTGGGCCATCGCTTTTTAAGACATTTGCAACGTACTGGTGTTCTATTGCACTTAGTCGATATTGCCCCTTTCGATGAGAATGTCGACCCTGTGGCTGATGCCAAGGCCATCGTGAATGAATTGCGTAAATATGATGAGGCTCTGGTTGAGAAGCCACGCTGGTTGGTGCTGAACAAGGTCGATATGATTCCTGAAGAGGATCGTAAAAAAGTAGTTGCTAACTTTATCAAAAAGTTTAAATGGACAGGCCCTGTTTTTGAGATCTCAGCTTTAACAGGATTGGGTTGCGATAAGCTTTGCTATTCTCTACAAGATTACTTGGATTCTGTTCGCAAAGATCGTGATGATGCTGATGAGCGTGCAGCAGATCCGCGTTATCAAGATCAAACTCCATCAGAAGATAAAACTCCAGACTAAATAGCCGTCATTTGAATATGCATTTGATATGAATACTCAGAAAACAAAACGTATTGTTGTCAAAGTAGGTTCTAGCCTAGTCACGAATAATGGCGAGGGCTTGGATCATGTTGCAATTGCTATGTGGGCCGAGCAAATGGCAACTTTGTTGCGATCAGGCCATGAGGTATTAATGGTGAGTTCTGGTGCGATTGCAGAGGGCATGCAACGCTTAGGATGGAAAAAGCGTCCACACGATATTCATCAACTGCAGGCTGCTGCTGCGGTTGGCCAAATGGGTTTGGTGCAAGTGTATGAGAGCTGCTTTGCACAGTTTAATTTGCGAAGCGCACAAATCCTATTAACGAATGCTGACCTAGCTCATCCAGAGCGTAATGCGAATGCAAAGGCTACGCTAGAGACATTGCTAAAGCTGGGTGTTATTCCCATCATTAATGAAAATGATACCGTGGTGACTGATGAAATTAAGTTTGGTGATAACGATAGCTTAGCGGCATTGGTTGCCAATTTTTTTCCCATCTTTACCGAAATGTTTGGTGGTACCGCTATTTTTGGCTTCTTTGGTGTAATGATGGTAGGCCAACTGGCCTATGTGATGTTCAT
>CAIKGX010000213.1 GCA_903827075.1 uncultured beta proteobacterium
AATGAACCGCTTATTACAGGGCGATGTGGGCAGCGGCAAAACCGTGATTGCTGCTTTAGCAGCGGCGCGGGCAATAGACTCTGGTTATCAAGCAGCGGTGATGGCACCAACCGAAATTTTGGCTGAGCAACATTACCTCAAAATGAAAGAGTGGTTTGAGCCTTTGGGCATCACAGTAGCTTGGTTGTCAGGAAGCTTGAAGGCTAAAGAAAAAAGGCTGGCACAAGAAGTCATTGAGGGGGGTCAAGCCCAACTCATTATCGGTACACATGCACTCATTCAAGACAAAGTAAGCTTTGCTAAATTAGGGCTAGCAGTGATTGATGAGCAGCATCGGTTTGGTGTGAGGCAGCGTTTAGAGATTCAGCAACGAGTCGGGTCAAAGCTGCTTTACTGTCATCAAATGATGATGTCGGCTACTCCAATTCCGCGTACTTTAGCGATGACGTATTACGCCGACCTAGATGTATCTGTTATCGATGAACTGCCACCAGGAAGAAAACCGATTACCACTAAGGTGGTGAAAGCGGTGCGCCGTGATGAGGTGATTGGTGGTTTGCAAGATTGGTTAAAAAAAGGCTTGCAAGCATATTGGGTTTGCCCTCTGATTGAAGAGTCTGAGGCACTTCAATTGCAAACCGCTGTAGAGAGTTTTGAGCAACTCACTCTTGCTCTGCCTGAGTTTAAAGTCGGATTGGTACATGGTCGCCTAAAGAGCGAAGAAAAAGCCGCGGTGATGGCCGCATTTAAGGCAAATGAAATTCAATTGCTTGTTGCCACTACGGTCATTGAGGTGGGGGTAGATGTACCCAATGCCGCATTGATGGTGATAGAGCATGCAGAACGTTTTGGCTATGCGCAGATTCATCAATTAAGAGGGCGCGTAGGTCGTGGTGCAGCCGACTCAGTCTGCATTTTGATGTATGCCGAACCACTTTCTTTGGCGGCAAAAGAACGCCTGCAGACTTTAAGAGAAACCTCTGATGGGTTTGTGATTGCTGAGCGAGATTTATCGCTGCGTGGCCCAGGTGAACTGTTGGGGGCAAAACAGTCAGGCGATGCCATGCTACGTTTTGTGGATTTGCAGCGAGATGCCTGGTTGATTGAGTTAGCACAGCAGGCAGCGGATCGTTTATTGGCAGAGCATGGCGATGTAGTCGAGCGCCATTTAGAGCGTTGGCTGGGCTCTCGCACAGAATTTCTAAAGGCCTGATAATTACGCTATGACTCTTACAGAACTTCGATACATTGTTGCCGTTGCCAGAGAGCGCCATTTTGGTCGTGCGGCAGAAGCTTGTCACGTTTCTCAGCCTACCTTATCAGTTGCTATTAAAAAGCTGGAAGAAGAGTTGGGCACTCAAATATTCGAGCGCACCAATACTGAAGTTGCTATGACGAGTCTGGGCACTTTGATTGTGGAGCAGGCTCAAAGGGTATTAGAGGAAGCCAAATCTTTAAAACATCTAGCAAAGCATGGACAAGATCCGCTGTCAGGCCCTTTGCGTTTAGGGGCCATTTACACGATTGCGCCATATCTTCTACCCAGTTTGGTACGAGTATCTAGAGAGCTTATGCCAAACGCCCCTTTATTTTTAGAGGAAAATTTCACGGTGCGTTTACTAGAAATGTTGCGTCAGGGTGCGCTCGATTGCGCAGTGTTGGCCGACCCCTTTCCCAGTAGCGGACTAGAGGTGATTGACTTATATGAAGAACCTTTTTTAGTAGCCGTTCCCAAGGATCATCCTTGGCAGAGCCGAGCTTTTATTGCGCATCAAGAGCTTAAAGAGCAAAACACTTTATTACTGGGCGCAGGCCATTGTTTTAGAGATCATGTTTTGGGTGTCTGCCCTGAGTTAAATCGTTTGGGTTCAGGTTCAACCATAGGTGAGCAGCGTAGCTTCGAAGGATCTTCCCTGGAGACTATTCGCCAAATGGTGGCGGGTGGTATTGGTATCTCTGTTTTGCCGCGAACCTCAGTGGCAGATCCCATGACAAAAGAAGGTTTGATTCGCTATATCTCCCTTGAAAATCCCATCCCTACAAGACGAGTGTGTTTAGTTTGGCGAAAGAGCTATCCACGCGGCGCTGCCATGCAAAAGCTAGCGCAAATTATTCAGCAGTGTGAGCTGCCTGGCGTCACTTTTATCAATGCGTGATCGCTTAGTATCTTATGGCTATCTCATTCGCTTAGATAAGCCTATCGGTACGCTGTTGTTGTTATGGCCAACTTATTGGGCACTGTGGTTAGCAAGCGGCGGCTTTCCTAAATGGTCGGTTTTGATGATCTTTACGCTAGGTACATTTTTGATGCGTAGTGCGGGTTGTGCCATTAATGATTATGCCGACCGCGATTTTGATCGGTACGTGCAAAGGACAAAAGAGCGCCCCGTAACGAGCGGAAAAATTTCTGGAAAAGAAGCGCTTGGAGTTGCTGCGGTTTTAGCTATCGCAGCCTTTTTGTTAATTCAGCCACTCAATACGCTGACTAAAGCGCTCTCGGTATTGGCTTTATTGGTGGCAATGATTTATCCATTTACCAAGCGTTTCTTAGCGGTCCCACAAGCTGTTCTAGGGGTTGCCTTTGGATTTGGCATTCCGATGGCTTATGCCGCTGTGCTTGGGTTTATTCCGCTAGAGGCTTGGATTTTATTTGTGGGAAATGTGTTTTGGGCGATTGCTTATGACACTGCCTATGCGATGGTTGATAAGGATGATGATCTGCGCCTAGGTCTACGTACATCTGCTATTACCTTTGGACGTTTTGATGTTGCTGCTATTGCAGTGAGCTATGGGATTTTATTTCTGAGTCAGATCATGGTCGCCCACTTAGCTAATCTGAGTCCTTACTTTTACCTGGGATGGATTGCTGCGGTAATTTGCGCCGTTTATCACCTCAAATTAGTTGCCACCAGAGAGCGCGCTGCGTGCTTTAAAGCATTCCGTCACAACAACTGGTTGGGCGGTTTTCTTTTCTTGGGTATTGTGCTTGGTTTAGCTCTGGCCTAATTCGTCACCCATGGTTTTACCGCGTTTGTTTGCGGCATCAATAGCCTTTTCAAGAGCGCCATGCCAATCTAGCTGTTTGAGAATATCAAGAGCTGCAGCAGTAGTGCCACCTTTGGATGTGACCCGTTCACGCAATACACCAGCATGATCATCGGAGTTATTTGCTAGTTGAGTTGCGCCCTCTAAAGTGGCATACGCCAGTTTTCGGGCAGTGGCGGCATCTAAGCCTAACTTTTCACCGCTGGCCTGCATTGCTTCTAAGAAGGCAAACACATAGGCGGGACCGCTTCCAGAAACCGCTGTAACAGCATCCATGAGCTTTTCTTCATTCACCCATACAGTTTGACCTACTGCATTGCAAATTGTTTCTGCGAGAGTGCGGTCTGATTGATTTACTGCAGCATCAGCAAATAAACCGGTAATGCCTTTACCGATGAGTGCTGGGGTATTGGGCATAGCACGTACGCAGCGCTCATGATCTAGCCAGCGACTCATATCCTGAATGCGAATGCCAGCAGCAATACTCAAAATCAGTGGTCCAGGTGCAGTCACATGCTTTAACTTTGAGCTTAAGGTTTTCGCAACTACATTAAAGTCTTGCGGTTTGATGGCCATCACCACTACATTATTTTTGGAGAAGTCAAACGCAATTTGCTCTAAGGCACCAATGACCTGCACGCCAAAATCAGCGTGTAATTGAATGCCTGTGCTGGCATTAGCCTCTACAACCGAAAGCTGATTGGCTTCAAAGCCATTGGCCAATAATCCGCTGATCAAGGCGCGACCCATATTGCCACCGCCAATAAAGGTGATGTGGGATTTGGTGTTGTTCTCTTGTGTACTCATCATACGTTTATCTTATCGCGCTTCCCAAATATGGCCGTTCCTACTCGTATCATGGTACTGCCTTCAGCGATTGCGGCTTCCATATCATCTGACATCCCCATTGATAGGGTGTCAAAGAATTCATAGCCGACATCATGGAGATGTTTCATTTGTATTTGAAGAAAGCATTCCCGGACTAATCCAAAGGCCTTACGTTGAGTCTCCACATCTGGATTGGGAGCTGGGATGGCCATGATTCCCCTGAGGATGAGATGCGGTAGCTTGGCAATGGCATTACAGAGCTCTTCGGCTTGGGATGGTGATAGGCCGCTCTTGCTATCCTCTTCACTCACATTGATCTGAATGCACAATTGCAGTCCCCCTAGGTCCGGGAATTCACCGCGTTGTGCTGAGAGGCGTTCTGCGATTTTGAGGCGATCTACGCTATGAACCCAATCAAAATGCTCTGCCACTTCCCTGGTCTTATTGCTTTGCAAGGGCCCAATAAAATGCCATTCTAGCCAAGGGCGTAATTTGGCTAATTGCACAATTTTTTCTACGGCCTCTTGGACATAATTTTCGCCAAAAGCGGTTTGACCCGCGTGCATCGCCTCTTCAATTGCGCGAGCGGGAAAAGTTTTACTCACAGCCAATAATTGGATATCTTCTGGCTCACGATGTGCGGCCAGTGCAGCTAATTCAAGTCGCTGCCTGACTCCGATGATGTTATTGGTAATCTGGCTCATTGCTTGTGGAGATTTTTATCGGCGACTAATTGATCCACGATTTCAATCCAATGCAGTACTGGTGTGTCATCTTGTTGTAGGTGGGTAATGCAACCAATATTGCCGGACACAATGACTTGTGAGCCTGATTCTTCGCAGGCGGCATTTAAGTGAGTTAACTTATTCTGGCGTAGTTGCTCAGAGAGCTGAGGTTGGGTAACGGAGTAAGTGCCAGCAGAGCCGCAACAGAGATGACTGTCAGTACACAAGCGCACCCCAATCCCAATGCCAGAAAGCAGACTTTCTACCTTACCGCGGATTTGTTGGCCGTGCTGCAAAGTGCAGGGTGGGTGATACACCACGCCTGGTTTTGGATCTGCTCCTACCAAAGTAATTAGTTCACTCTGAAGTATTGGTAGGATTTCAGAAATATCTTTAGTGAGCTCAGAGATCTTCTTGGCCTTAGTGGCATATAGCGGATCATTAGCAAACAGATGGCCATAGTCTTTCACCATGACACCGCAACCGGAAGCAGTCATCACAATCGCTTCGGCACCACTCTCCACTAAAGGCCACCAAGCATCCATGTTTTGTTTGGCATTATCTAGTCCGCCCGCTTGATCATTCAGGTGGTAACGCAGGGCGCCACAACAAGTTGCATTGGGCGCGCTAATCAATTGAATCTTTAGAGCATCTAAAACCCTAGCAGTTGCGGAATTAATATTGGGAAGCATGCCTGGTTGAACACAACCCTCCAGTAATAACATCTTGCGAGCATGGATTGTCTGTGGTCTGGCATAAGGATCGGTAGTGCTGGCTAAAGCTTTACTCTTAGCCTCTGGGATCTTGCGTTTAATGCCAGCAGGCATTAGCGGGCGAACCAAGCGCCCCAAAGTCATTGCTGAATTAAATAAGACGGGACTTGTAAGCCCTTCTTTTAAAGCCCAACGGGTTAAGCGCTGCGAGAGAGGACGCTCTGGCGTATTGTCTTCAGCCCACTTGCGACCGATGTCAACTAAATTGCCGTACTGCACACCACTGGGGCAAGTACTTTCGCAATTGCGGCAAGTAAGGCAGCGATCCAAATGAAGCCGCGTTTTTTCTGTTGGGGCTTGGCCTTCGGCCATTTGCTTAATTAAATAGATGCGACCACGAGGACCGTCGAGTTCATCGCCAAGCAGCTGATAGGTAGGGCAGGTGGCAGTGCAAAAACCGCAGTGCACACATTTCCCCAGAATGCGGGCAGCTTCAATACCTTCAGGCGTATTGGCAAATTGGGGGGCGAGTTGAGTTTGCATAGGGATACTTAAGGAAGGCGGGAAGTTGCAAAAACACCTGCGGGATCGAATGCAGATCGTAAGCGCATTTGGACTATTTCTAGCGATTGAGAGTGGGCTTGTTCGCTTAGCTGGGTGAATCGTTGATATGCTGGATCAACATCAGCACCCTGTTTAAAGCGGCTTGCGTGCCCGCCATTGGACGATGCAATTTCTTTCATTGTGGCAAAGGTAGCTTCATCGCCGGGCGCTTTAATCCAGCGCTGCTGCCCATGCCATTCAAGCACTATGTCATAGCTCATATTGGGAATGCTGATGGGACCACATGCAGCCGGTAGTGACAAGCGATACAGAGTCTTGTCAGTCTCCAGATTGGTAAATGCAGTGAGATTTTGCTCGCGCAGATTACTCCAAAACTCTTTGGCTATTTTTGGATCGAGTTCAATTATATTTACTGCAGCACCCATCAAGGGGATGGCTGCTTTAACGGCAGCAGCAGCGCCAGCTAAACGAATAGTGAGCTCACCATCGTCATTGGCATTGCTAATCCAGCAACTGGCAGATAAAGGGAGTGGTTGTCCGGCCCACTCATTGAGTAGTTTTAACGCACGTACTTGAGAGATTTGGCATCGCAATGTGGTGGTTGCTGCCGGTTTGGGTAATACCTTAACTGAAGCCTCTAGTAGTAAAGAGAGGGTTCCCATCGAGCCGGGTAGTAGGCGAGAGACATCATAGCCTGCGACGTTCTTCATTACTTTGCCACCAAAGGATAAATCCTGGCCTTTGCCATCCAAAATGCGAGCACCTAAAACAAAGTCGCGTAGGTTGCCAACGCTGATGCGTCCAGGACCTGCCAAGCCTGCTGCAATTGCGCCACCAAAGCTGGCGTTGTGACCAAAGTGCGGAGGCTCAAATGCCAGTACCTGATTTTTTTCGTCCAAAGCAGCCTCAATTTCTTTAAGAGGTGTGCCAGCACAGGCCGTGATTACCAGTTCTTCAGGTTGATACTCTAGGATTCCTGAGTAAGCGCTAGTATGTAATTTTTCAAAATGATTAGCATTGCCATACCAAGATTTAGTGCCGCCACCTTCAATGGATAGCGATGTTTTGTTCTTAGCTGCATTGATAATTTGCTCACGGAATAAATCTAATTGTGCGCTGGATTGGGGGCTAGACATTAGAAGCGTTCCAATTCTGGGTGAGGAAGCTTACCGCCGCTAATACGCATACGGCCGTATTCAGCACAGCGATTTAAGGTTGGAATAGCTTTATCAGGATTAAGTAGATGCTCTGGATCAAAGGCGCTCTTGACGCCCCAGAATGATTCACGCTCACCCTCACCAAACTGGACGCACATCGAGTTAATTTTTTCAATCCCAACCCCGTGCTCGCCAGTAATAGTGCCGTCTAACTCTACGCAAGCTTCTAAAATTTCAGTACCGAATTCTTCAGCACGGTGCCATTCATCTGGGTCGGCACCGTTAAATAAAATCAGGGGGTGCATATTGCCATCACCCGCATGAAAGACGTTTAAACAGGCTAAGCCATATTTCTTTTCCATGCCTTGGATGCGCTTTAGCAGCGTGGCAATATTTCTTCTAGGAATAGTGCCATCCATGCAGTAGTAATCTGGCGCTAAGCGCCCAGCTGCTGGGAAGGCGTTCTTGCGACCACTCCAAAACTGAAGACGCTCTGCCTCATTCTGAGAGATCTGGATCCCACTAGCGCCAGCCTCTTCCAGCACTTTAGTCATGCGCTCAATTTCTTCGGCAACCTCTTCTGGCGTTCCATCAGACTCACAAAGAAGAATGGTCTCGGCTTCTAGGTCGTAGCCTGCATGGACAAATTCCTCTACAGCTCGAGTGGTCGCTTTATCCATCATCTCTAAACCGGCTGGAATAATGCCCGCAGCAATAATTGCAGCGACGGCATTAGCTCCCTTTTCAATATCATCAAAGCTAGCCATGATTACGCGAGCCAATTTAGGCTTGGCAATTAATTTCACAGTCACTTCAGTTACTACTGCCAGCATGCCTTCGCTACCCATTACGATGGCAAGGAGATCTAAACCAGGAGAGTCTGGCGCCAAGCTACCAAACTCCACAATCTCCCCATTCATGAGAATACCGCGCACCTTTAAGACATTGTGCAAGGTAAGGCCATACTTTAAGCAATGGACCCCACCAGAATTTTCATTGACATTACCGCCTATTGAGCAGGCAATTTGTGAGGAAGGGTCGGGTGCATAGTACAAGCCTAAATGGGCAACGGCCTCTGAGATGGCGAGATTACGCACCCCAGGCTGCACTACTGCGGTACGGGTAAAGGGGTCAATGTTGATGATCTTTTTCAGTTTGGCCAAAGAAAGCACCAAACCTTGAGAGATGGGCATGGCGCCACCGGATAAACCAGTGCCGGATCCTCGTGGGACGATCGGTATTTCTAGGGCAAAGCAAGCCTTGAGAATCTGAGCTACTTGCTCTTCAGTTTCTGGCAAAGCCACTGCCAAAGGCATCTTGCGGTAAGCAGCTAAACCATCACATTCATAAGGAATGGTATCTTCTGGCTCCCAAAGCAGGGCATGCTCTGGAAGAATCGGGCGCAAAGCCGATACCAATGTGGATTGAAGGGCGGTAATAGCCGCAAGGTCTGGGAGTGGGGTCACCATATTCATATGGATCATTTTAGCCATTTACCTATAATTAGTTACATGGGAAATCGACTTTCAAAAATTGCCACCAGAACTGGTGACGCTGGGATGACAGGCTTAGGTGACGGCAGCCGCGTTGAAAAGGATCATTTGCGCATCTGCGCCATGGGCGATGTCGATGAATTAAATTGCCAAATTGGTGTTTTGATGACTGAAACCATTCCAGAAGCCATTGCCGACGAGATGCAAGCCCTATTTTTGCAGGTGCAGCATGATCTTTTTGATTTGGGTGGTGAGCTTTGTATCCCGAATTACACCTTGCTCAAACCAGAGCATGTCGCTCAGTTAGATGTTTGGCTCGAAAAATACAATGCCGCTTTACCCCCTTTGACTGAATTTATTCTTCCAGGTGGAACGCGTGCTGCAGCACAAGCACATGTATGTAGAACGGTTTGCAGAAGAGCTGAACGCTCGATTGTGCGTTTAGGTTGGGAAGAGCCTTTATATGATTCCCCTCGTCAGTACGTTAATCGCTTATCTGATCTGCTTTTTGTATTGTCAAGAGTGCTTAACCGTGCCGCTGGCGGTCAGGATGTACTTTGGAAACACGAAAAAAAAGAGACTAAATAAATTAGTCTCTTTTGCCTGATGCTTTAAAGCTGGTATGTTTTTATTTTTTGAGGCCACGGCGATTCTTCACGGCCAATGCAAGACGTTGCAATACATTAACTGAATCTTCCCAGTTAATGCAGGCATCAGTAATGCTCTTGCCATACTCTAATTTGTTTGGATCATCTTTTCCTGGGGTGAATTTCTGTGCACCATCATTGAGGTGACTTTCAATCATCACACCAAAAATCTGACGTGAACCAGATTCAATTTGCTCAGCAATATTATCGGCAACAATAATTTGCCTTTCATGTTTTTTGCTGGAATTAGCATGCGATAAATCCACCATCAAACTACCTGGAAGCTTTGCTCCTAATAGCTCAGCACAGGCTGCTTGAACATGCTCAGCTTCGTAGTTGGGCTCTTTGCCGCCACGCAAAATGACGTGACAGTCTTTATTGCCCTTGGTCTCAACGATAGATACTTGACCATTCTTATGAACGGATAAGAAGTGATGTGGACGGCTTGCAGCTTGAATGGCGTCCGTTGCAATTTTGATATTGCCATCAGTGCCATTCTTAAAGCCGATCGGAGCAGACAGCCCGGATGCAAGTTCACGGTGAACTTGACTCTCGGTAGTGCGTGCACCAATTGCTCCCCAAGAAATGAGGTCAGCAATATATTGTGGAGAAATAACATCTAAGAATTCGCTTCCCGCTGGCATGCCAAGACGATTGATTTCCATGAGGACTTGACGTGCCATACGCAGACCTTCCTCAATGCGATAGCTCTCATCAAGGTAAGGGTCGTTAATCAAACCTTTCCAGCCTACTGTAGTGCGTGGTTTCTCAAAATATACCCGCATCACAATTTCAAGCTCACCTGCAAAGCGTTCACGCTCAGCTAGCAATCGTTGGCAATACTCTAAGGCTGCACGTGGGTCATGAATTGAGCAGGGGCCAATAATGACTAGCAAACGATCATCTTTTCCGTGAATGATGTCACGGATTTTTTTCCGAGTTTTGCTGATTAAGCTTTCGGTAGGCGTTCCCGCGATTGGGAAAAAACGAATCAAATGCTCTGGCGGAGGCAGAACAGTAATGTTGTGAATACGTTGATCATCTGTATCCGATGTTTTATCAACAGCGGCGTACCAATTGGCGGGATTCGTGTTTTGTTGGCTCATACGACTATTTTAAGCGTATCAGGCAGTTCCACCCACAGTCAGGCTATCAATGCGCAATGTAGGCTGCCCAACCCCAACGGGAACACTTTGCCCTTCTTTGCCGCAAACCCCAACGCCACCATCTAATTTGAGGTCATTTCCAATCATAGAGACCTGTTTTAAGGACTCTGGGCCACTGCCGATAATGGTAGCGCCTTTGACAGGGTATTGAATTTTGCCGTTCTCCACCCAGTAGGCCTCAGAGGCAGAAAACACGAATTTACCGCTCGTAATATCTACTTGTCCACCACCAAAGTTGACTGCATAGAGCCCTCGTTTAATGCTGGCAACGATTTCTTGAGGATCATCCTTGCCGGCCAACATATAGGTATTGGTCATGCGTGGCATTGGTAAGGAGGCAAAACTTTCGCGACGACCATTTCCCGTTAGAGGCATCTTCATGAGACGGGCATTAAGACTATCCTGAATATAGCCCTTCAAAATGCCATCTTCAATGAGGGTGGTGCATTGGGTTGGGGTGCCTTCATCATCAATATTCAAAGACCCACGACGGCCGGAGAGGGTGCCATCATCCACTACAGTGACCCCTTTTGCGGCAACACGTTGACCAATGCAACCAGCAAAGGCAGAAGAACCTTTGCGATTGAAGTCACCTTCTAGTCCATGACCCACCGCTTCGTGTAATAGCACTCCTGGCCAACCAGGGCCCATTACTACCGTCATAGGACCGGCCGGCGCGGGGCGAGACTCTAGATTCACTAGCGCACCATCAACAGCCTCATCGACGTATTGATTGATGAGCTCAGTACTGAAATAGTGGTAATCGTGACGGGCGCCACCACCCGAAGAGCCTGATTCTCTGCGGCCATTTTGCTCGGCGATGACATGGACGGAAACGCGCACCAATGGGCGGATATCCGCTGCCAATAAACCATCGGCACGCACTACGAGAACGACATCAAATTCACCTGCTAGGCTAGCCATGACTTGGATAATGCGGGGATCACGTGCTTTTGCTCGACGCTCAATCCCCTCAAGCAATGCTATTTTTTCTTTTGGCGCAAGAGAATCCAAAGGATTGAGATCGGAATAAAGTGCATTAGATATTGGATGAAAGATCTTGCTGGCTACCGCTTGCTTGCCACCCTGTGGGCCAATGACACGGGTTGCGGTTGCTGCCTTACTTAAGGCCTCTAAATTAATTTCATCAGAATAAGCGAAAGCCGTTTTATCTCCATAGATTGCCCGGACACCTACACCTTGATCAATATTGAAGCTTCCAGACTTCACAATACCTTCTTCAAGGCTCCAGCTTTCACTACGTGTGTGCTGAAAGTACAAGTCTGCATCATCTAGACGATGGGTAAACATATTTCCGAAAGTGTGATGTAAGTCTTGTTCAGATAAACCCGTTGGCTCAAGCAATATGGATTTAGCCACTTTTAAAAGATCAGCCTGTTTCTTTGGCTTTGACCAGTTAGTTGGAAATAGTGCTTCTGGTGCATTCATTATGGGTCTGCAGAACTTTCGATGGTGTTATAGCTTACGGTGTTTTAATGCGGGTAACTTAGAGCGTACCTCGTTTAGTTTTTCTTTGCTGAGAGTGCCCGTGATAAACCCTTCACCCTCAGGAAGCTCACTTAAAATCGTTCCCCAAGGGTCAATGATGACGCTATGACCCCAAGTTCTACGTTGATTAACATGCGTCCCACCTTGCGCTGAAGCCAATACATAGCATTGGTTTTCAATCGCTCGAGCACGTAAGAGAATTTCCCAATGATCTTTGCCGGTGGTGTAGGTAAAGGCAGCAGGGATGATGTGGCAATCTACTTGACCGAGAGCTCTGTAGAGTTCAGGAAAGCGTAAGTCATAACAAATGCTTAAGCCAAAGCGCCACTCAGTGCCATCAAGTTGTATAGCAAGAATTCCTGGTTCATTGCCTGGGGCAATCGTTTCGGATTCTTCATAACGTTCAGTCGCCGTCTGAAAACCAAATAAATGTATTTTGTCGTAACGAGCAATCTGTTGGCCTAAAGTGTCATAAACCAGAGTGCTATTTAAAACCTTAGCGGGCTCAGGCGCCTCTAATGGAATGGTTCCTGCTACCAAATGAATACGGTTTTGTTTTGCGATATCAGCAAGGCGCTTTTGAATGGGTCCAACTCCCAAGATTTCCTTAGCGCCCACCTTATCAGTATCTTTGAGTCCCATCAGGCAAAAGTATTCAGGCAATACTACGACTTGTGCCCCGTCTTCGGCAGCAATATTAACCAATCGATGAGCAGTTTCCATGTTTTCCCAAAGGTCGGGCGTGGAAACCATTTGAATCGATGCAATTTTGCAGAGTGCATTGGTTGTTGTTGTGCTCATGCTCTTTTAGCCTGGATTTACACTAGGCGAAACAGTGGGTTGTTGGTTTGGGGTATTGGGTGCGCCTGGCTTGATCTGTTCTTTTAGCAACCCCTTAGTGCGAATGGTCTCTAATGTTTTTGCATCCAACGGCTGACCCTTCTGATCCAAAGGAACTACTTCTGGATTCTCCCAAGAGCCCTGAATCAGGTAATCCGTTTGCATTGTGCGATTAATTTGGTTGGTAATCAGATATTGCCCAACTAGGGCGCCAAGTCCAATAATCGGATTAATAGCAAAAGCTGCTAACGAACCAGCGGTAGCATCGATTGTGGGGAAGATGGTGATGCGAAGATCCTGCGTCTGTTGTGGGATGTCAATTTGACCAATCATGGCAACTCGCGCCTGATCTAAGTTCATGTTGAACCCCTTAGTTTGGGCAATACCTTGAGCAAGTTCAAAGTTGCTGGTGATGGAGTTAAATGGAGTTCCTTTGGTTGCCAGATTTCCTAAACTCCCCTGTAGATCAAACGTGGCAAATCTCAACAAGCTTTGCAAGCTAAGAACATCCAATAATTTTGCGCCACTGGTATTGACCTCTAATAGGCGCCCTTTAGCAAGATCAATATTGACAGTGCCGGCTAGCGTCTCATAACTAGGGGTAAAGATTGGACCAAACCAATTCAATTTGGCAATCATCTTGCCCTGCCCACCCTCAACGGATTTCGGCTCTGTCCAGCGGGCAATCATTGCCCCGGCGTCCTTAATTTCCATGTCCACATCAATTGCACTTTGTTCTTTTGTATCTGGTGTTTTACCTTGCCATTGTCCTGTAATAGTTGAAATTGCTTGTGGGTTAGAAACCTGCAGCAATTCGATTTTCAATAAATCTTTAGAGGTCTGCGATTTTATTTTGACTACACCTAATTGCGCTTTAGACAAAGAGAAGTCATCGATGCTCAGATCAAGGCTAGGAATGTTATTGGGGCTGATAGGTGGCTTTGCTTTGGCGCGATTTTGAATGGCTTTTGCATTTTGTGTCTCAGAATGAGCGGCTAGATTAGATAAGCCCGCAATTTCATCCGGAATTCTCAGGCGAGTTAAGCGTCCGCTAATTAAACCGCTTGGGGATGAAGCACTGGAAGGATGCCAGTGTATTTGACCGGCAACTTGCGGAGAGCTAAGGCGAAACTGCCAGGCATTATTTTTATTATTTCCGGATAAATTGAGATCATTCCAGGCCCTATCAAATAGGACCGCTTTTTTGATTTGAGCGGTAAGTAAAAAATGATCTTCCGTTGCAGTCGAAGATTTCACATCAGCTAATTTACGATGAGGCTTATTGTTCCCCATGAAATCTTGCCATGCATCGAGATCTAGTTCGTTGCCGACGAAGTAGAGTGCAAATCCTTGCTGGGGAAGTGTTGCATTGACGCCGATACCAAAGGCTTGACGTAATTCATTGTCTGCACCTAAATTTCCGGCAATAAAGTATTGATCACCGAATTTACCGCTCCATTCAGCACGCACTGGGTTGGATTTATTTCCACTATAAGTTTGTAAGCGTAATTGACCAAGCATTGGCGAACCAACTAACTTATTAGTAGGTTTTGGGGTGGCACTTGCCCAATTGCGTAAATCAAATTGCAAATTCGTTTGACTGCCTCCCTTATTCAAATGGATGCTGCCAGCATATTTTGCTGAGCCACTCATTGCCTTTGTAAGGGGGCTTAATTCCCATTCGAGATCATTGGAAAAATGCTCTTTGATAAAGTTGGCGCTAATATCTCCGCTGACATTGAAAATTGAATTATCTGACGCTGAAGTCGCGCTTGATATTTTCAGAGAGCCACCAAGAAAATTGGCTGTTAT